>JAITVX010000011.1 GCA_031285575.1 Bacteroidales bacterium | reverse complement strand
CCCTAGATTGGCGAGCGTAACTATTGGTTCCGGCGTGAGCAGCATTGGTAATATGGCTTTTTACCGTTGCCCCCTTTTGAAGAGCGTAACCTGTTTGGCCACCTTGCCGCCGACACTCTACGATGACAATTTCGACGCGGCCTCCGACGTGCTGCGCGTTCCGTCCGGTAGCCTCACAAACTACAGTTATATTAAGTCCTGGGCTGACAAGTTCTCGTCCATCGTGGCGATACCGTAGAGACGTGGCGCGCCGCGTCTCTGCAACAGGGGTCGGAGGTAAAACAATACGATTGAAATGCAATTCGTCATACACCCCCGCCAAAACAGTAAATTGAAACGTAATATTAGACCTCTTCGGGAAATATGCAGTATGTTATTTCAAACGCAGTATTCGGCATCGTTATTGCGAAGGCAGAGCCTGAAGCAACCGAGTTTACGAGCTCGGCGAAGCCAATCCAGAAAATGAGTACCACATGGATTGCTTCCCGCTTCGTACCTCGCGGTCGCAATGACGAACATAGTATTGAAGTTCTATTTCCCGAAGAAGCCTATTTAAACAGTAATTTTTTTTTAACAAACCTAAATTTTTGTAACAATGAAAAGAAGTATTTTAAGCAAGACGGCAACCGCACTGATGATAGCGATGGTTGCATGCATGTCCTGCAAAAAGGACAATGACGAACCCGTAAGGGTATCGGGCGTAAACCTTAACCAGACCTCGCTGACGCTCGAAGCAGGAGCAAATGCAACGCTCACGGCAACGGTACTGCCCGCCAACGCCGAAAACAAAACCGTTGCATGGACGTCGAGCAACACCTCGGCCGTTACCGTTGACAATAACGGCAACCTGCGGGCCATAAGCGCCGGAACATCCGACATTACCGTAACCACCGCCGATGGCAGCAAAACAGCCGTGTGCAAGGTAACAGTGTCTTCGGGCAACACATCGGGAACCTTTGTGGCCGTAACCGGCATAACGGGCGTGCCCGCCACAGCCGTGGCAAACACATCTGTTTCGCTTACCGCAACAGTAGCGCCCGCTACGGCAACCAACCAAACAATAGTATGGAGCGTTGCAAGCGCGGGAACCACCGGAGCAACCATAACAGGTAGCCTGTTCAGCGCCACGGCAGCAGGAACAGCCACCGTAACGGCAACCATTGCAGCCGGAACATCGACCACAACCGCCTATACGCAAAACTTCACCATAACCGTAGCGCCGGCCGGAACCAATCCGGGTACCGGCACATACAAGTTTCCCGGCTTCGAGAACATGACGTTTGCAACAGGCAAATACTGGAAATACGAGTGGAAATACACAAATTACGACAATTACAATCACGAAACCTCTACTAATAGCGGTACCTTTACTATTACGCTCGGCGCTAAGCTAACACACACCTTCAGTGTTGGTGAACTCGACTTGTACAAGGCAACATATACCACCACAGGCGATGGTCCCTATAATTGGATTTACCAATATGAATACCTTGCGGTAAAAGACGGAGTGTTATACGGAACCCGTACGCAAAACGACGGAAGCACCGCACTCTACACAATATTCAGCGCGAAAAACGGCACTGCGGCTGGCCACTCCAATTTTCTCGTTACCAGCCGCATCGAAACCGCATCGGCAAAAACGATCGACAACCCCTACAGCAGCACATACGAAGGTTCGGGAGTAGAGGTTATGGAAGTATTAGACGACGACTTTTGCGAAATAATAGCCGGCGAAGAGATTTGCGACGACCAGTCGCATAATTACGAATTTAAGGAATATTACCTGCCCGGCATAGGCTTCGCCGGATTTTACCGCTACGGCACCTCCATGTACACCGGCGGCGGTTACAACGACAGTTTCACCGGAACCACAAACATTTGGCTGGTTGATACCAACATGAAGTAGAGACGGATAATTATCCGTCTCTACAGAGAGGAAGCCGGCTGTGATAACTGCGGGGCGCGGAGCACAAAGCCCCCATCAGGATCCTCAGTGTAACTCCCAAAATTACACTGAGGTTTTTATTATGTAAGTACTCAAAGTTAGTTGTACCAATTTTCGTCATCTTTGCGAGGCGGTAGCCGAAGCAACCGAGCCTCCGGCGAGCTCGGCTAAGCCAATCCAGAGATACGCAACATGGATTGCTTCGGGCTTCGCCCTCGCAATGACGGTGGTGCGGCAAGTCTCCTGCAGTGCTGCAACACGGTTGCCGGAGTTCCGGCAAGTTCCCTGCAGCGCTGCAATATGGTTGCGCGGAGTTGCGCAAGTGTCCTGCAGCGGTGCAACATGGTTGCCGGAGTTCCGGCAAGTCTCCTGCAGCGCTGCAACACGGTTGCCGGAGTTCCGGCAAGTCTCCTGCAGTGCAGCAACACGGTTGCCGGAGTTCCGGCAAGTTCCCTGCAGCGGTGCAACATGGTTGCCGGAGTTCCGGCAAGTTCCCTGCAGCAGTGCAACACGGTTGCCGGAGCTTTTTCGTCATTGCGAAACCCGCAGGGGTGAAGCAATCCATTGGTGCGTATTTTCTGGATTGCTTCACTACGTTCGCAATGACGGAAAAGAGAGTTCGTCATTGCGAGAGTTCACCCCAAAGTTTTGGGGCATAATGCGGATATGACGTATTTGCTTAAAATCAATAATTTACGCAATTATGTCATTGGTAGGAGGAACGACGAAGCAATCCAGGTCATGTTATGGATTGCTTCCCGCTTCGTACCTCGCGGTCGCAATGACGATGCCGGGTGTTTAAGTGCTGTTTTCCGAAGAAGTCGAATGGATTGGCTTCGCCGAGCTCGTAAACTCGGTTGCTTCGGGCAAGCCCTCGCAATGACGAACAGGATAATGTGAATTAATTATGAGTACTTACTTATTTATTGTATAGAAACCTTCAAAATGGTTTTATAAGGAGAATGAAAGCGTGGCCGATTACCACCGCGCAGTATTACCTGCGAAATAACTGCAGCAGTGAATATACCTTACATCCGAGGCAATAGCCAAAACAGCATTCGAGAAATGCACACATAAGCAAAGCGGCGCCAATGGCGGCGGCAACAGTATATAACTGAACAAACTGAAACAGCGCCATGCCCAGAGAAAAGAACATGCCAATGCCTGCAGAAAATTTTTTTGGCGCAGCATCGCACGGTTTGTTCGGAATGTGCAACACTGCGGCTGTTACTCTTGCAGTAAGGCCGAGCACACTTGCATTTTTCCAGCCGGTGAACGCCCTGATTGCAAAATCGACAGCCAGCAATGCCAAAACATAATAATTCCTGAAATAAATGCCCGCAACGGCAACAACAATTACGAAAAAAGCAATTACTCTTGTTTTGTTTTCGTCAACAACTTCTTTTGAAACAGGACATACCTCCAGTGTTTTCATTCCATGTTATTATTTAAATATATCGGGCAAAAATAAAAAAATCACTGTATTAAACACAGGGCTAATCGGGAAATTCTATTTCATGCTTAACATTACCCGTTTAACCGCTTTTGCAATTGCCCACAACAGAACAAGTGTAAAGATTATGGTAGCACCGGCGGGAATACCGGCATAGTAAGATATTGCATATCCTGTGGCGGTGCCGGCAAAGCCGGCTGCAACAGACCACACAGCAATTCTGACATACGAGCGGGTAAAAATCATTGCAATATTGGGAGGTATTGTAAGCAGCGACAGAACAAGCACAATGCCGGCCATCCTGATGTTGAAAACAATAGTCAGCGCTATGAGCGATGTGGTTATGTATTTGAATACATCGACATGCGGCGAGTAGGTTCGTGCATAAACCTCGTCGAACGATATGTAGAGTATGGTGCGGTAGAACAGGGTAAAATACAGTATCAATACTGCCGACATGACGCCTAAGGCTGTTATATCGGCGCCGGTTACCGTAAGTATGCTGCCGAAAAGATAGCTTATAAGGTTGGGGCTGTAGCCCGGCGTCATGTATATGAAAATTATTCCCACGGCCATTCCGAAAGCCCATAATATGCCGATGGCAGAGTCTTCACGTATTTTATGCCTTGTTGAGAGGTATTCAACCCCAAGCGCCGAAAGTATCCCGAACACAGCCGCCCCGAGAACCGGATTGACACCTGCAAAGTATCCGGCACCAATGCCGCCAAACGATGCGTGGGTAATACCGCCGCTCAGAAAAACCATTCTTTTTGAAACGATGTAGGTTCCTGCAATGCCTGCCGTTATGCTTGCAAACAGGGCGCCAAGCAGCCCTTTTATAATGAAACCGTATTGAAAAATGCTCTGCTCCACTTAATGAGTTTTAAGTATTGTATGGGGAATATTGCCATGCGACACAATCTGTATCGGACAGTTGTAGGCCAGCAGGTCGTTGCCTGTAATTTCGTGCGAAGGATGGTAGTGAAGCCTGCGATTGACACAGGCAAACGACTTGATGTGTGAAGATATGGCGCCTACATTGTGCGACACCATAAGTATTGCCATGCGCCTGTTCAGTTCTTTCAGGTGTTCATAGAAATCATTTTCAAACGATGAATCTACAAAATTGGCAGGTTCATCGAGCAGCAGCAGTTTCGGATTGCCGATAACGGCGCGGCCAAGGAACACGCGCTGCAGCTGTCCGCCCGACAGTTCGTTGAGTGGCGTACGTGCAAAGGCTTTCAGGCCGAGGCTGTCAATAACTCCTTCGGCCTTTTTTCTGTCACCGGCGGTCATGCGCGAAAACACGCTTTTATGTATCATCAGTCCAGATAATACAGTGTCGAGAACATTAACAGGATAGTTAACATCACCGGTTGGTATCTGCGGAAGATAGCCTGTTGCATTGCGGTTAAGTATTGCGGTGTTGAATACAAGTTTACCCCTTACAGGCTTGAGCAGCCCCAGTATTACTTTCAGAAGAGTGGTTTTACCCCCTCCGTTGGGGCCTATAACACCGATATAATCGCCGTCGTTCACTGTGAAGTTAACGTCTTCCAGCACCACATTGTTTTCATACGCGGCTGTCAGCGATTGCATTTCAATCAGTACGGCCATGGCTCACATGTTTTCGGTTAAACTTTTGCCCACCGCCTCAATCATATTGCGTGTAGCGCTTTCCCAGTCTTCCGACAGCGGGTCTATTATCACTACTTCCGCTCCAATTTCGTTGGCTATTGCTTCCGCGTTTCTGGCGTCATATTCTTTCTGAACAAAAATGGTGTTGAGTTTTTCGGCTCTTGCCCGGTCAACAAGGTATTTCAGCCTCGCCGGCGGCGGCTCTTTTCCTTCGTATTCCACAGGTATTTCTTCCAGATTGTAATATCGTGCCAGGTATCCGAGGTTTGGATGATAAATCATAAACGCTCTTTTAGGCGGATTTGCAAACAGGCGGCGCGCTTCGCTGTCGATATTACTGATTACGGAATCGAGCTTTGCACGGTTCGCTTCATAATACTCGCGCCTTTCGGGTTTCAGAGCTGCAAGAAACGCTGCAAGGTTTTTTGCCATTACCCTGGCGCAGTCGGGCGATACCCAGTAGTGCGGGTCGGCGGTTTCAGTTTTTCCTCCATGGCGGTGGTGAGGTTCAACAGGAACTATGCCATCGTTAAGCGATAGCAGTTTCATTGTGCTGTTTATTTCGCAGAACCGGTCGAGCCATGTCATTTCAAACCCCATAAAGCCATTGCTTACGTATGCCTGCGACTTGCGCAACCCGGATATCTGACCGGGATACGGCTCGTATATATGAGGGTCGGCCCCCGGAGGAACCATTATATTTACCCTGAAATCATCTCCCGCTATTTTTTCTATAAAATATTTATACGGAGCAATGCTTGCAGTTATGACAGGCGTACCGTCACCGCCGGCGTTTTGTCGGCACGAAGCGAGCAGTACGAGCAGCAGGGTATATACGGAATATTTCAGCATAGTGTTGAATTATTGGCGCCGCAAAGTTAACATTCATGAAAACAAATACCAATTATGAACGTTGTAAACACAGGTGAAACGCATGAAATTAGCTTTTTGCCCGCAAACATCTTCCTCAAGCGCATAAAGGCTGCAGAGAGCAGCAGCAGGCCACTGTATAATGCTCCGGAAGCCGGTGTTTTAGCTGCAGCGTTGCTCTCACGAAGACCATGCGAGGACCTCCGAAGACCACGCGAGGACCTGACAATGATGTGCAATGACGAAAAAACGAAGCCTGCAGCATAAAATTCCGTGCGCTTGCCCTGGTTATAACCGTTTTTGATCTATAATGCCCCGGCAGGTATCTTTGCAATTACCGCACTTCTGAAATCTTCCGGCTCCTGAAGCGTGCATGCCACGTATAGAAATCCATCCTGTTCGCAGGCACACGGGTAGAACCATTTCGACCCGCGCCCTGTTTGAGCATCAATCCCCTCGAAAATCCTGTAAACCTTGCTGTACTGGCTTTCGCCGGGTTCGCAAATGGCAATCACCAGCAGCGACCGCTCGAAGTATCCCCTGTTCTGAGTGTAGATGAGATACTTTCTGCCCATCCCCCCGCCCGGTGATGAGCTCGAATCCAAGCGCGCACCGTTCTGAAGTTCACCTGCGAAAATTTTAGAATTTCCCACCTGCATAGGGTAGTGCATCGGCACCGACCACTTACGGCCGAAGTCGCTGCTGCTGAAAACCCACGACGGCCCTTCATCGTTTCTTACAAACGCCAGCACCCGGCTGCCGTCTATCCTCAGGGTCGTTTCCGGGCAGCGGATGCGGGGCGAGCGGGGGTTCAGCGGATCGTAAAAAAGAACCGGCTCCCATGGCGCGGTAATATCATCGCCACTGCTGATAAGCACCGCCGGGAATGCTGGCGTAGAATTTTTCATCGGCATCCATGCAGGTGATATCCATCGCCCGTCTGCCATCTTCAAAGGTGCTGTGTTGCATATAAACCCATGCCCAATCTGCGATATGCGTGCCCAGCTGTCGCCGTTTCCTTTTTCAAAGATATACAGAGCCGATGTCATGTTCTTACCCGTCATTTCGGTGATTGTCGCATACAGTTTTCCGCCGTGCGGAAACAGGTTGGCCGGTACGAAATGTTCTTCGGCAGAGTCTATTTTTCCCACAATGGCGAACGGTTCGCTCCAGCTCTTTCCGCCATCGTCGCTTCGGCGTCCGCGTATAAGCGACGATCCGCATATTTCAGCGTCGGTTGAGTTGTACCACGCAATGTAGAGCGCCCCTTCAAACGAGGTTATTGTAACGTCGTGCAGGAATGGGAGAATATCTGTGCGCCCGTCGTGCGCAATTATGTGTGTCATTCCCTCCGGGTAGCGCATGGCGTCCTCAGCCGGGTATGGTACGTTATCCTTCCAAAGCGGCATAATGTCAGGAGCCTTCATAACTTTCTCCCTTCTTCAAGAGGTCTGAACGACGGGAATGGCAGCCCCTCCCCTATGCTCTCCCACACCGAGTGGCGAGCCCTGTGCGCATTTTTCATCCAGTTGCGGGTAACAATGCGGGCGGTAGCTACATCGGGCACTATAATATTGAGTTTCATCAGTATCGACGCACCATCGCGAATAGACAGGAACACAGGCACCACACCTGTAGAAGACTCGGTGTATTGCGCAATGTAATCGCTCTCAGCCTCGAACCGGCTCTTGAGTTCGTCAAGGCTGACGTTTATCTCTGAGAGTTCTTCCGGTTTCAGCTTGCCGATATCCGACAGAATGGCAGCCGAAGCATCGGTTAGCTTGTAAACGAGGCCATCTGTCGAAACACTTTGCCTCAGCACCCCCTCTTCAACCATTTTTGAAAGCTCGGCATTAAGATTGAATGGCTCAGACAGCCCCGATTCAAACAGACATCTGTCTAACCGGTCGGGGGTCATATCCCCAATCCTGTTCAGCGCATATACTATTGAGAAGCGGCGCCGGACGGCACCCAATTTATATGCCGACTGCAACATGGCGGTGCCCATAACCTGCCCTACGTTGCCAGCACCGGTAGCCGTTATGGCCGCCCCGGCAGCAATGGCGCCCATACTTTTCAGAAATTTTTTCCTAATCATCGTTTTTAAAAAATTTAGTATTCGCGCGTGGCAGATCTTTTAAAATCTACTTTCCAACGGAACGGGTTAATGTATCTTGCGAAGATAACTATTCTTTAGTGAGAAACAAGAAACCAGCCTCTGCAGCCTGTATAACATTCTTGCATTCAAAACAGCCTTTTCAGCATCCGGTATTATTTTTTGTAAAGAAAATGATGCCGTTTCTGAAAAATATGGATTTATAGCTGTATATTAGCCTGAGTTTAGGTATTGTTAACTTTGAATAACCCCGTATTATGAAGCCGTTATGCCTGCTGATACTGTTTATATTATTCTCTGGTTTGGATTTTTTGTATTCACAGGGCGACAGTCATGGACAGTCTGTTTATAACGGTATTCTGCAAGGCAGTACGGTTCTTGACAATTTTTCATTGAAAAGCGACCGTCTCATCAGGAGGTCCGTGAAGCGATTTGCACGGTATGATGGTAAGCTGAGCGGTAAGCGTGCCCTCCTTTCTTCAGGCTGCGTTACGGCAGATGGCGACAGCGCCGGTTTTTCTGGCGGTGTTGTCCGGGAACCCCTGCTCGACAGTCTTCGCCTGGCATATGGTTTTACGGAATATGCCGGACTGACTTCAGGCCGTCAGCTGGCAGGCAAGACCGTAGAAAGCCTTGAGCGAGCGCAGTGGCAGCTGAACGTTACCCGTCATGCGGAAGCCGGCATGATGCAGCGCATAGAATACTGGAAATCGCAGGCGGCGGAACATCCGGAGTATGCCAGATGGATTGGCAGGATGGACAGGGAGCGCTACTATTACAGTGCACGGGTAAATGCCTTCCGCATGATGTTGCGCAACCCCGATATTTTAGACGACAGGCTTATGTCAGCACTTCGCAGCAACCCCCTCTTCGGCGATTTTATGGCATCACTGCCAGCCAGAGAGCAGCATACCGGCAGCATGCAACCCCGTCAGCTTGTTCAGCAGATGATGCAGAGCCAGGCTTCGGCCACAGACCCCGACGCGGCAAGGCTGATAGGCGATGCACAAAGGAAAGGCGAAGAACTGCTGAAGGGTTTAAGTTCCCATGCGGCATCATTCGGCAACATAGACAATGCCCTGCAGCTGCCCGGATTTACCCCCAACCCGTACAGGACAAAGAGCTTATGGGAACGTATAGATATCGGTTTCAATCTGCAGTTCGACAGCCGTACGGAGTTTATGCCGTCTGCCGGAGTGGCCGGGGCACAGGTGTCGTTCAATTTTGACATGAGGTTCAGCGCAGGCCTGCTGGCCAGTTACCGTTTCGGTATTGGAGATATAAAACACATCACCGTTTCACATGAAGGTGCGGGCTATGGAGGTTTTGCCAATTACACGATATGGAAAAGCCTCGGTGTACAGGCCGGCTACGAACGTAACAGGCATGTGGCAATTGATGTTAATGAGATACTGTATCCGGCATCATGGACATCCTCTGCCCTGTCAGGGTTGACCTGGGAGTACGGTGCAGGCCGAAAAGCCAGGGTAACGGCCGGTGTTTTTTACGATTTTCTGCACAGGCTGCATACCCCTGAAACCAATGCAGTGCTGTGGCGGATGGGATGGAAGTTTTGAAGTATAAATAAATATTACAGGAAGTGGTATGATTAAAAAACACCTATATTTAAATGTTTTTAATGTCCAATTGATAATAATTATGAAAAAAGCAACAGTTATGGTTAAGCATATGTCATACAGCCGGATAATATTTATGGGTCTTATGTTCTGTTCATGCGTTACCGACGTAATTTTTGCGCAGTCTTCGGTGCAGCCAACAGTCAGAACGCCATTGACAGTAACGCCAGAGGTTTACAGTTTTAAGCAGGATGTATTCAGGCCGATATCGTACTATACGGGCCAGGCAAACGTGTCTGTGCCATTATACACGATAGAGACTAATGAAATCTCGTTTCCGATAGAACTGAGATATATTGGCGGGGAAGGATTGCGCCCCTTAAATACATACAGTGCAGTGGGGCATGGATGGAGGCTGTCGGCAGGTGGAGCTATTACACGAACAGTAAACGGAGTGCCAGATGAATCTGAATATTATACTTCTTCTTCTCATTTATTTCCGGATGGGTTTTTTTCTTTACCTGCATCAAGCATAACAAATGAATACGTCAGAAACAACGTAAATACTTTTTTTAATTCAGAGGGGGGATTTACTCCTTATTATGAATACAGTCCCGATATTTTTACATTCAGTTTTTTGGGATATTCAGGATATTTTGTAATGGGCTATGATAAGGAATTCAAGATAGTCTCTGAAAATATTGTTAAGGTAGAAAAAGGAACGGGCGTAAGTTCTTCGGTTCTTTATCAATACTCTCCGGTATCATTTACACTTACAGCAAACGATGGCACAAAATTCTATTTTGGTAACCAAACAGGTTCAACAGAAATATCTGGTGGCAATGAAACTCCTGCTGTAACAGAAGCATGGTATCTGACAAAAATAGAATTCAGCAACGGAAATATTATAAATCTGATATACCATCCCAATATACTTGAAACAGAGAAATTACTGCACATGAAATCGAGATATGATCCAGAGAATTACTGTACCCGTCCGGTGATTATAAAAGAAATAGTGCTTAATAATGGTAATGTATCGTTTATATCTTCGGTAAAAACACACACAATAAGCAATACCGACGATTATTTAAGACTTATTGACAGGATTGAGGTCAAAAACAATAATAGCAATCTGGTGAGCAGTATAGACTTTAATTACCGGTCCAAAGCATTTGACAGGTATCACATGCTGTATTCGGTTAAAATTGATAACAAACTGTATTCATTCATATATCATAATGAAGGACTTTTGCCTGCCTATACACCTAACTCATCAATTGGAACTGATTATTGGGGATATTACAATGGTCAGAATGAAAGGTATCCAAACTATACTACGATGACCTTCACGAAAGACATGTACTTGAATGACGACAATACAGTATATCATGAGAAAGAACCATCGTTGGAACATACAAAAGCAGGTGTCTTGCAATCAATTATCTACCCAACCGGAGCACATGAGGAATTTGAATACGAACTTCATACATATTACAGATATTATGCCAATTCATTGAACGGCCCTTATATGAAATCTGAAAGTCAATATGCGCAGGCCGGAGGGCTTCGTATTAAAAAGATTATTACAGACAATATTACAAGAACTTTTGAATATGGTTCAAACGGGATCCTGTATAAAAAACCGGTAGTAGCTTACTGGACAGCTACCGCATTAAACGAACTGTCTATAGAAGGAGAGCCTCACGTTACATACTCGAGTGTAACAGAACGCCGGTCTGACGGCAGTTCTACTGCTTATGACATGAATTCACATCTTGATATTAACGATGGTTCTAATGCAACCATGTCAAATTTTTATGACGGCCTGTCATCTCAATCAAGCCTTTTTAGTTATCACCCTGTGCCGGCTTTTATCAATGCTTTTGGGAAAGCCTCATCTCGTTCACTGGAAAGAGGACAGATAAAAAAAATATCTGTTTACGACAGTTCCAGCAATTTAATTAAATCCACCACCTATTCTTACAGCCGTAATCCTGACAGATACCTGCAATATGTGGCTGCAATAAAAATATTTACAGCAGCCGATAAGTACATACAACCGTTTGTAATGGAACTTGCAAAGGAATATGGGTATGCAGATTTAATGTTTACTTTCCACCACAGCTACTGCATATATACTTTCCCTGTACACCTTGAGAAAAAAATTACCACATACTATTCGGGCAACAATACCACTACGCAAACGGTAACGTATTACCACAACGAACAGAAACTGTTATCAAAAACCACAACCCACAACAGTGCCGGCGACTCGTTATACACTACTTTTA
>JAITVX010000004.1 GCA_031285575.1 Bacteroidales bacterium | reverse complement strand
CGGCTGTCGGTTGCACCTGTAAAGGAGCCTTTTTCGTGCCCGAACAGTTCCGAGTCGATAGTTCCTTCGGGTATTGCACCGCAGTTAACTGCTATGTATTGGCCGTGTTTCCGGGGACTGTAATTGTGAATTATCTGGGGAAATATTTCCTTGCCCGTTCCACTTTCACCCGAAACAAGCACCGACAAATCGGTAGGAGCTACCTGCGCAGCAATGTCAATAGCCCTGTTGAGCCCCTCGTGGTTGCCTATAATGCCAAACCTCTGCTTTATGTTTTGCAAATCTTTCATCTTTATTAAATAATTTCTGAAAAATATTTACACACTCCTGCTTTTCCCGGGTTACTCCACCTTTCGGTTCGCAATGACGCTGGATGTGTTTCGTCGTTGCGAGGAGGCTTTACGAAGTAATCCGGTATTTGTTAATTAATTATTGTTTTTAAGTTATTAATTATCTGTATATTATATATATTCTGCAAATATTATGTATTTCAGACATTTTGGAAACCAATCAGCGTACAAAAATACAAAAAAATAAACGAGCGGTAAATTTATTTTACTGCTCGTTTATTTCTAAAAGGTATGAAAGGTAATTTGCTAAAATGGCAATTCCCTTTTCAGTTTCAGCACGAAATAGTCGATAACGAACAAGCCGATTACAAGTGCATTCGTCCACACCATACTTGGAAGTTTTGCCAACCGGTTAGCGGTGCTTCTACCTATTTGACTAGAGCGTTTTAGAAACTGAATGTTTTAGATCCTTCTGCAAAGCTAAATGTTTCAATTTCCTTTGCCTCAATGTAGAAAAGTTTGAAAATCGGATTGTCAGGCGTATTGTAAATGCCTTTAATTAAAGGATTTTCGTCAAGCGCTTTGGCTTTGAGTGATAGCTCCTCTACAAAAACGACTTTGCCATTCACCGACAAAACAGGTGAAAAATTTTGCGGGAATGCGCAAAATGACACATTCGGATTCGCTTTCAGTTGGATGTAAACAGGTTTTTCGCTGCTGGTGCAGAAATAGACCTTGTTCCCATCGGCAAACAAATACTGAAAAACTCTTGTTTTCACCATGCTACCGTCCTGTGTTGCCAAAACTCCATTTGGATTTGCTGCTAAGATTTTTGAAAAATCAATCATTGTAACCTCCGTTTTTAAATTCATTATTTGAAATATTTTACTTACTTTTGTGCTGCAAAATTACTTTTGGTAATTTAATTATGCAAGAGCTTGCTTTTTGATTATTAGATTACAGCGAGGTAAGTATTATTGATATTCAATGTGATAAAAATGGAAAAAACAGAAAATAAATTTTTGCCGAGCGAAAATTGTCCGATACGTAATCTTTTATGTCGTCTTGGCGACAAATGGTCAATGCTGGTGCTTATTTCATTACATACCAATGGTGTAATGCGTTTCAACGATATTTACAAGTCAATTGGCGATATTTCGCAGCGTATGCTGACCGTAACTTTGCGGTCGCTTGAAGCAGACGGTTTGGTGAGCCGAAAAATTTATCCCGAAGTCCCTCCAAAAGTAGAATATACGCTTACAAAATCGGGGGAAAGTTTAATGCCTCACTTCACTAACCTTGTGGATTGGGCGTTAGAAAACTTGCCAAATGTAGTGAAATCAAGAAAACTGTATGAGACGGGTATCAGTTTTTTTCCGTCCCAAACTTCCTGACAGACATTGATATATTTTGCCAGCTCTACCTTTGTAAACATTTGGCTTTGGGGATATTTCCTGTCAAATGCACTTTGGCGTGATTTGGTAAAGCCCTCGCGACTGCGCAAAGTTTTGTACTGCCCACAAATGCAAATCCCTTTCCAAGTTCAAGCAGGAAATGCTCAATCCTGTCAAACAGCTTTTGTTCAAATTCACTTTCCGAGTATCTTGTTTCTTCGGGCAGTCCTACAAATTCCAAAATATACGGGTCTTTTATTGCATCGTGAGGCTTCTCTATTTTGTGTCCTTCATCTGCAACTTTTTTATTCCCTCTTTGTCTCTACTCAATGCCAGTCTTTGATATAATGCACTGTCATATTGACGTTTCAACTCCCGCAGGCTCCATAGATTTGCATTTGCTTCCAGTTCATAGAATTGTCTTTCCGCTTCGTTGTCAATTCTAAGCAGTTTTAAATAATGCGACCAGCTTAGATGGAAATCAGGCGTTTAAAAAATCTGAGACACTGTTTCGGATTTTTCAGGCAGAGATTTCCGAATCACTGTTTCGGAAATTGTATTTTCAAAACAGCTTCTTAGAAATAGCTTTTATTATTCATGACCAACGTGCCAAAATTACGCGATCTGATTAAACTTCTCGGAAAAATTGAACTTCAGATACAGCCCGTCGCACATTGGATTGCTTCGTTCCAGCAGTTACGATGTTTATACACATGCTTAATAGTAGAGATCTCTTGCGCCGGCCTTTATTTTATCTATTTTGATGCGTGTATCGCCGGCAACGTCGGGGTCGAGCTTGTCGAGGTTCTGTTCAATTACTTTCCATCCTTTTACTGCCGTTTCGCCGGTGGCGTAGTCGCATATGTATTCGGCGAGCGTAAGGATGGCGTTGGGCGTGCAGAAGCGCTTTATGAACCCGGGTACCGAAAACTCCATAAAGTGTTCTCCCGTTCGCCCCATGCGGTAGCACGATGTGCAGAACGACGGCAGGTATCCGCTGTCGAGCAGCTCGTCGATAACGTCGGCCAGCGAGCGCGAGTCGGCAATCTTAAACTGTTCACGGTTGAGGTCCTGCGCTTCGTTCTGTGTGTCGGAGTATGAGCCGAGTTCGAGTTTCGTTCCGCCGTCTATCTGCGACACGCCAAACTGCAGCGCTTCCTTCCTTACACCGGGCGCTTCGCGGGCTGTGAGTATAAGCCCGGTATATGGCACTGCGAGCCGGAGTATTGCTATCATCTTTTTAAAGTCTTCGTCGTTCAGTTCGTGCTGCTTGTCGAGCTGCAGGCTTGTGGAGTCTTTTATTCTCGGAAACGATATTGTGTGCGGGCCTACGTTGTAGCATGCTTCGAGGTGGTTGGTGTGCCTTACAAGGGCAAGCGCTTCAAACCGCCAGTCGTACAGTCCGAACAGCGCTCCTATTCCAACGTCGTCTATGCCTGCTTCCTGTGCCCTGTCGAGGGCTGTGAGGCGCCAGTCGTAGTCGCGTTTCTTTCCGCCGAGGTGATACTGCCGGTATGCGTCGGGGTGGTATGTTTCCTGAAATATCTGATATGTCCCGATGCCCGATGCGCCAACCGTGCGGAAGCCTTCTATGTCGAGCGGGGCGGCGTTTATGTTTACCCGGCGTATTTCGCCGTTACCTTTTTTTACGCCGTACACGAGTTTTACGGTGTGGGCTATGTACTGTGGCGAGTAGCTGGGGTGTTCGCCATAAACGAGTATGAGGCGTTTCTGCCCGTTGTCTTCAAGGGCTTCCACTTCTTTTACTATTTCGCCGTCGTCGAGTGTTTTCCTTATGGCTTCGGCGTTTGAGGCGCGGAAGCCGCAGTACCTGCAGTTGTTTGTGCACTTGTTGCCTACATATAGCGGGGCAAACAGCACTATCCTGTTTCCATATACGCGCTGTTTCAGTTCGCGGGCTCCTTCTTTTATTTCTTCGGTGAGGCCGGCGCCGGCTGCGTTTACAAGCGCTGCCGTTTCTTCGAGTGTGAGCCGCTGTTTGGCAAGCGATTTCGATATTATTTCGCGTACGCGCACCTTGTCGGCTTTTGTTTTGTTTATAAAGCTCCATATTTCCCCGGGGTCGATGAATGGCTGCATCCTCCTGTCGGGTATGCTGAGTTTTTCGGGCGAGAATTTCATGCTGTTTGCTGTTTAATTGTTGATTTAATGATTTGCTGTATGGCGATGCGCATTGTTTTCTTTCACAAAGTATGCTACTTTTTCCATTGAGGTAAGCATGTCGTATTCTTCGAGGTGAACGCCATGCGGAACGTTTAGCGAGATGGTTGTAAAGTTAAGTATTCCCTTTATGCCGAAGCGTACAATGTCGTCGGCTATTTCCATTGCAAATTCCGGCGGCACGGTAAGTATTGCTATCTGTATGTTGAGTTTGCCTATCAACTTTTCGGCTTCACTGTATGGATGGCACTTTACGCCCGAAATGATTTTGTTCGCCTTCAGCGGGTCGCTGTCGAACGAAGCCACGAGGTTCAGCTTCGAGCGTTTACCCTTGAAGTATCCTGCAATTGCCCGCCCGAAGTTACCAGCGCCTATCACGGCTACGTTTACTGTTTCTTCCGAATCAATTATCCTGCTTATTGCATTTATCAGTTCCTGCACTTCATATCCTTTCCTGAGAATGCTTGTATGACCTATAAGCATAAGGTCGCGGCGCACCTGAACCGCCGTAATGTGCAGGCGTGCGGCAAGGTCGTGCGAATAGATAAACTGTTTGTCTTCATCAAGGTATGCAAGCAGTGTGCGCCTGTATTCGCTTAGCCTTTCAACTGTTCTTCCGGGTAAATCCATAGTTCTGTTTGATATGTTCTTTTAATGCGTTTGCGGCAAACACCATATAAACGCATGTGCAAAAGTAATATAATTTATTTTATTGCTGCAATGTATGAACATATCGTTCCGGCTGTATGCGACTGGATTTTTTACGGTTTTTGGGGAATTGCAGAGACGGATAATTACGCATGCAGCGCCGATGCCGGTAAGCCGCACAACCATCTCCGCCATGCTATTGAGCATTTGCTGAGAGTGCTTAATACCGCGCCGGAATACCTCGAATGCCGCGTGCAGCCGTCAGTTGGTATATTTGAGTTTCAGGTTTACGGTGTTGCCGTATATGTTGTAGCAGGGTTCGTCGCAGCTGTTTTTGTCGTATTTTGTTTTTGGCGTAGCAGAATCGACGGCCGTGTATGTTTTCCCGTCAATAACGTATGTGGCTGTAATGGTGTATAGCCTGTTCAGCGGCAGTTCCTTTTCAAAAACGGCGGTTGAGAAGTAGCGCACGGAGTCGATCATGATGCCGTCTTCAAGTTTTCCTTCCCAGAACTGCACAAGCGTTCCGTGTTCGTTGCCTGCGTCTATCTGCACTTCTATCCGTGCGGTAACGGGTTCGTACGACATGCACTCGGAACAGTCGGTTGAAAGGCCGGTGTCTTCGCACGACATCACAAGCATTACTGCCAGGTTAAACAGCGGTAGAAAAAGTCTTTTCATTGTTCAGTTCCATTTAATTCTTTTCTGTTTTACGGGCATGCTGTCGAAGTAAAAGCTGTACGACAGCCCGGCGGTTGCCCACACCGAGCCTGTTTTGCAGTAGCCGAGGTTGTGCCACTCGGTACCGGCAAAGAGCGCTACGTGCCGCGCCACCCATTTGACGGTAATGCCCGGTATGGCAGTCAGTTTCCTTTCGGGCGATATTTCGGTTCCCTTGAATTTGTTCCCGAACGTATATCCTGCCAGCAGTGTGGTCGAAACTACAAGCTGCCTGCCGGGAAGGCCGGCAACGGTAAAGTCTTTGAAAAGGCCGGCAAAGGCAATGGCGCTTTTGTCGATATACTGGTAATAGCTGCCGGGCAGCTGTTCTACGAGCAGCCTTGTTTCCCACAGCTTGGCGTTGAAGCCTGCCGTTATTCCGGCGTTAAGGTACGGTTCGCGCAGCGAAAGGCCGAAGCCGCTGTAAAAGTTGTGCCTCGTGAAACGCGCATACATGGAAAGAGATGCCTGGTTGAACGAGGGCTTAACGGTTCCGTGTATGTTTGCTTCGCGAAGGATGGCTGCTATATCCCTCCGGCCATATCGTGCCGCAACCTGCAGGGGAGTGTTTCCGGACGGCGAGTTTTCATTCCACCTGTCGCCAATGCCGAGCAGATACCTTACCGATTCGCTGTGCCCGAAGGCTATTGCCAGAGCAAGTGCATTATGGTTGAGGCTGTTTTTTGAATATATATCGACGCCATAGCTGCGCAGGATGTCCATAATAACAGTATCGCCAAACGATGCGGCTATCAAAAACGGGGTATTGCCGTCGCCGTCGCGTATTTCCATGTTTGCCCCGCCGTTTATAAGAATATCTGCCGTTTCGACATTGCCTGCACATACTGCCGCATGAAGCGCCGCTGTGCCGTCGCCGGCTTTTGTATCGGGCTGCGCACTGTAATAGAGAAGCATGGCGGCCATTTCGTCATAACCGTATAGTGAGGCGTAATGGAGCGGGGTAGCTCCCCTGCTGTCGGCTATGTTGACCGTTGCTCCGGCACGTATCAACGTTTCGGCAATACCGGTGCTGTTCTTTTTTACAGCTATCAGAAGCGCTGTTTCCGAATTTACCGTAAAGTCGTCGAGTGTGGGCGAATGTTTCAGTATTGCCCTTACCGCTTCCGGGCTGTTATAATCTACTGCAATAATAAGAGGCGTAGAGCCGTCTTCGTTATACGAGTTTACGTCTGCTCCGGCCCTTATCAGCCTGTCTATTTCGCCGGGCAGGTCTCTGGATGCGGCAATCATAAGGTTATAGTCGAGCGCTCCGGCATACCACGAGGGCACATAGCCGGCCGTATCTGCTGCGACGTTATCCTGCGCTGCCGACACAAACGGAAAAAGCGTTAACAGAACCAAAACTGCCGATAACTGCAATATGTTTACGTTTTCTGACATGCCGCAAATGTAATCTTTTGTCGGGTTATATTCAGGCGATACAATGTTTTTATCATGTTTCTTTCCGAAAGCCGTGAAGCGCCAGATACAAAAGACCGCATTACCTGCACGCAGGTATGCCGACACGCCTGGCGGAAGTTGCGTTGGCCGACGCAAGCATACCGAAGCACATTGTGAGAGTTGCGTCAGTTGAAGCAAGTATGCCGAAGCACGTGGTGAGAGTTGCGTCGGCCGACGCAAGCGTGCCGAAGCACATGGTGAGAGTTGCGTCAGCCGACGCAAGTGTGCTGAAGCACGTGGTGAGAGTTGCGTCAGCCGACGCAAGTGTGCCGAAGCACGTGG
>JAITVX010000253.1 GCA_031285575.1 Bacteroidales bacterium | reverse complement strand
TCGCAATGACGAACATGGTATTGAAGTTCTATTTCCCGAAGAGGTCTATTGCTTATTCGTGTAAATAAAAAATGAATATCCGAAACCTTGCCTGCTGTTCAGGCGCAATAACGGATATTCATTAATATTAAAACAGCAGAAACTGTGTTACAGTTTCACAGGATACTGTGCTCTGAGTCTTTTTGCAAGTTCAATAGCGGTTTTTATATCCTCTTCAATCTGTTTGTAGTTTCCGGCCTTTATGAGGTCTGATTTTATGAGTTGCGAACCCATTCCGCAGCATATAACGCCTGCCTTAAACCATTCGGTAAGGTTGGCTTCGGAAGGATCTACTCCGCCTGTGGGCATAATTTGCGTCCATGGCATCGGGCCTTTTACGGCTGCAACAAATTTCGGACCTCCTACCTGTGCACCGGGGAATATTTTTACTATTTCGGCTCCGAGCATTTCGGCTTTCGATATTTCGCTTGCCGAACCGCATCCGGGCGACCACAGTACTTTCCTTCTGTTGCATACATACGCCATTTCTTCGTTCAGAAGCGGCGATACTATAAAGTTTGAGCCAAGCTGCATGTACAGCACTGCGGTAGGAGCATCTATAACCGAACCTGTTCCGAGTATCATTTCTGGAAACTCTTTTTCTGCAAACCTGTTCAGTTCTTCAAAAACGGTATGTGCATAATCGCCTCTGTTTGTGAACTCGAACAGTCTGATGCCACCTTTATAGCTGGCTTCAAGAACTTTTTTACATGTTTCTACGTCGCGGTTAAAAAACACCGGTATCATTCCGGATTCCGCCATTTTTGTAGCTACCTGTATTCTGGTAAATCTTGCCATAATTAGGAAATAAGTTATTAATTAATAAAAAAATTTATTTTGAACTTTTCACAGGGCGTTTCCGCCCCGTGATAGTTTCTGTTTCGTTAATTCATTCTGTAAGCCTGCCGTGCCAGCAGTTTCCATGTTCCGTCCTGCAGTTTCCATACAAGCACGTTACCTACGTTCAGATTTCCGGCCACACCTTCAGGTGTTTGGGTTTCGGCTGTAAGAATATGACGCACTACGGCCGTTTCGCCCGACATTTGAATTGTTTGCTCCAGCGGTGTTATGCTAAGGTAAACCAGTGGCTGTTTGCTTAGAACTTCAGCAATAAATTCGGCTTTGTTCTGTACTTTACCTGCCGAATGTCCGTAAACAAGTTCGTCGGCTGTAATGGCCTGCAGTATGTTTTCGTCGGCTGCAATCATTCCTGCCATCAACTGATTAACTGCCGCTTCAACATCGGCAGCCGATGTTTGCGGCAATGCTGCTGCCGGTTCCGGCTGTTGCTGGGTTGTATTGCAGCAAACTGCAAACAGCGACAGTGTCAATAAGAAAACTGTTTTTCTCATAATTTAAAATGTGTTTATTTGTTTTTTTCTTTCCCGTCTTTTGGCGGATTGCCTTTCCATATACTTGCCAGAGTTGATCCGAATATGTTCATAACCGGGCCGTAAATTGCGGCGGCAAGTCCAATAGCGGCAGGGCCTATTGCCGGCGCCAGGCCCGAACCAAGTCCTGCGTTGGGCATTCCTATTTCAAATGCAAGCGATCTTCTGTCTTGCTCTGGCATTCTGAACATCCATGCAATGCAATATCCCAAAAGGTATCCTAAAGCGTTGTGAAGCATTACCAGAAGCACTAAAAGGACTCCTGCTTTTACCAGAATTTGCTGTCCTGCGGCAGTAATTACCAGAACAATGGTTATAATACCTATCTGCGACAGTTTTCCCAATACTTTTTTAACAAGTGTCTGGTCGCCTTTAAACTGCAAATAGAGCAGATAGCCTACTACTGCCGGGGCAATAATGAATATGGCTGTAGAAATGGCTGATTCTTTAATATAGTTAAAACCGTCGGCTGATGCCTTACCAAGAATACCGGCAAGGAGAATTACCGCAAAGAATGATGATAGCTGAACCAGTTTTGTTTTCATGTTCTCTTTGTTCAGGTTAAACAGGTTGAATACAAACCCTGCGATAATCGGGAAAATTACCATTTTAAAGATACTGAACATCATTCCCAGAGGATTCAAATCGGGAACATAGTCGCTGGCAAAAACCTGCATAAGGAATGGTACGGCAAATGGAGCCAGCAGTGTGGTGGTGGCGCCTATTGTTACTCCGAGTGCAAGGTTGGCGCTTGCCAGCATGTTCATTACGTTTGAAGCAAGGCCGCATGGTAAAACTGCAACAAGGAATATACCTCCGATAATCAGTCCGCGAGTGCTTGGGTCGTCAACCGGAATCATGTTTCCGAAAATAGCTACAAGAACAAATGCCAGCAGCGGGCCTACCACAAAGCGTCCCAATACTCCGACTGCTACCGAGCCGGGTCTTTTCATAACGCCTGCAAAATCGTTAAGGCTCATCTGCGCTCCCATGCCAAACATTATTATCTGAAGCAGGGGGGTCATCAGTTTCTTTTCAAGTATAAATGGTTTTGCATCCGAACCCCAGTTAATAAAATATTGCGGGAAAAACATTGCGACACATACCGAAGCAAGTATCCACATGGTTAGCATCAGTCCCTTTGTTGCCTGAAAAGCCTGAACTCCATACGAGAGGGCGATGCACATCAGCACCAGGCAAATTCCGGCTATGTTACTGTTCCCTGCAATTAATGCACCTATGGTAATTAATAGCATCAGCAGAGAAAATATAAGCGCCCAATGGTTAAAAGACATTTTTTTCATTTCAGAAAAATATTAGTGGTTTAAGTTTAATTATATATTTTTTAATAGAACTCATGAATATGTTATAAATACAGAACACCTTTATAATATAACAAGTATGTTCTTTCCCTGCCGACTTTTTATCCAGGACCAGGCGGCAACTACACAATAATTTAATTGCCGCCTTTATCCCGGTTTAATTTCATAATCGACTCAGGTATTCCTTTTCATGTTTCCTTATCTGTCAACCCTGGCGCCGCCACCTTTCGTGAGTTTTTCCACTTCTTCGATGGTAGCCATTGATGTATCGCCGGGGGTGGTCATAGCCAGCGCTCCGTGAGCAGCTCCGTATTCAACAGCCTTCTGTGGATCGTTGAAAGTCATGAAACCGTATATCAGTCCCGAAGCAAAACTGTCGCCGCCGCCAACGCGGTCGAATATTTCGAGGTCTTCGCGGTGGGTCGCTTCGCAGAACACGCCTCCTGCATAGCATATTGCACCCCACGAGTTGATGGTAGCCGACTTAACGGTGCGTAGCGTGGTGGCAATAACCTTGAAGTTCGGGTATTGTTTAACGGCTGTTTCAATCATTTTGCGGTATCCCGAAACGTCGAGTTTGGTCAGTTTTTCGTCTGTTCCTTCAATTTCGAGCCCGAGACATGCGGTGAAGTCTTCTTCGTTGCCAATCATAACGTCAACGTATTTGGCTATTTCGCGGTTCACTTCCTGTGCTTTTTCCTTGCCGCCGATAGATTTCCACAGCGACGGACGGTAGTTGAGGTCGTATGATACGATTGTTCCGTATTTCTTCGCAATTTTTGTGGCTTCAATAACCACATCGGGTGTTGTGGCCGACAGTGCGGCAAAGATACCGCCGGTGTGGAGCCAGCGTACTCCGCATTTGCCAAAAATATATTCCCAGTCAATATCGCCCTGTTTCAGTTGCGAAGCGGCAGTATTACCCCTGTCCGACACGCCTTTGGCACCGCGTATCCCGAAACCGCGCTCTGTAAAGTTAAGTCCGTTGCGCACGGTGCGGCCTACACCGTCGAAGCTCATCCACTTAATGAAACGTGTGTCAACGCCACCCTGCATGATGAAATCTTCAACCAGGCGACCTACTTCGTTTTCGGCAAACGCCGTAACTACTGCCGTATTAAGGCCGAAGCATTTTTTTAGGCCGCGTGCCACGTTGTATTCTCCGCCACCTTCCCACACGTCAAACTGACGGGCTGTGCGGATGCGTCCAACACCCGGATCGAGGCGAAGCATAACTTCTCCCAGTGAAATTGCGTCGTACATACATTCCGACTTCGGCTTAATCTGTAATATTCCCATAATTTTTTAGATTTAAATTATTAATTCCGATTCTTTAAATTATTTTCATGTAGCAAATATAGAAATATGTTCGCAAGTTTTAGCTGTCTTACGTAAAAAAAACAATCTTTAACATATTTTTTGAAATAACCGGTGGGCGTTATGAACATCAGCTAACAGATTCTCAGTAAAAATACGACGGCAACAGTCTTTTTCAGGAAATGTAACTTGAATATTCCTTAAAACTACTCAAAAATCAGCCGCTGGCCTCGGCTGTTGTAGTTTATTTGCCCGCAGTCGTAAACTGTTGAGCCGTTTATTATTGTTGTAACTACCTTCGATTTCAGTTCCTCGCTTTCAAGCGGCGACCATCCGCAACGGTACAGTGTGTTGCCTTTTGAAACGGTTTGCACGTCATAGGGGTTTACAAGCACAAGGTCGGCCATGTAGCCTTTGCGTATAAAACCGCGCTCTTTTATATTGAACAGTATTGCGGGGTTGTGGCACATCTTTTCCACAATTTTTTCTATTGTAAATATTTTTTTATGCCACAGTTCCATCATCAGCGGCAGCGAGTGCTGCACCATAGGCGCTCCGGAGGGCGACCGAAGGTATGCTCCTGACTTTTCCCTGGCGGTATGCGGAGCGTGGTCGGTGGCAATAATATCTATTTTATCGCTGTTTACTGCGGCACGCAGGGCATCTCTGTCGGCTTTTGCCTTTATGGCCGGATTCACTTTTATAAGTGAACCGAGCGCAGGGTAATATGAATCGTCAAACCAGAGGTGGTGCGCACAGGCTTCTGCCGTTATCCTTTTATCTTTCAGAGGTATCTCGTTTGAAAAGAGGTTCGTTTCATCGGCTGTTGAAAGGTGACATACGTGCAGTCTGGTTCCGAATTCTTCTGCAAGGCCAACGGCAAACGACGACGATTTGAGGCACGCCTCGCGGCTTCTTATATCGGGGTGCATTGCAAACGTAATGTCGTCGCCGTATTGTTGCCTGAACTGTTCGGTGTTTGCTTTTATAATGCCTTCGTCTTCGCAGTGGGCGGCTATGGCGATACGGGCATGGCGAAACAGGTCGCGCAGCGTCTGGTCGCTGTCAACCATCATGTTACCTGTCGATGAGCCGAGGAAAAGCTTTATGCCACATACTTTTGCAGGGTCGGCTTTCAGTATCTCGTCGAGGTTGTCGTTTGTTGCCCCGATGTAGAACGAGTAGTTTATGAGCGACTTTTCAGAGGCAATTCTGTATTTGTTTTCAAGGGCTTCGAGTGTAACTGTTGACGGTTTTGTGTTTGGCATGTCCATAAACGAGGTGATTCCTCCTGCGGCAGCGGCAATCGATTCAGTAAACAGGTCGCCTTTCACCGTCATGCCCGGTTCGCGGAAATGCACGTGGCAGTCTATCACTCCCGGCAGTAGTAGCAGCCCGGTTGCATCGATTGTTTTGTGGTTGCGCGGTATTTCCCTTTCGGGTATGTTTCCTGTGGCGGCTATCTTTTCGTCTTTTATAAGCAGGCTACCTTTATACGATTTGCCTTCGTTTACAATCGTAGCATTATTTATAAGTGTATTGCTCATATGTTGGTTTGATGCATTTGCGCGGGTGGCGGTAGGAAATTTATCCGGGATATTTCGTAAGCATGCTTCTCAGTTTCATGCCTAGTACTCCCCACAAGGCTTCGTTGAATATTCCGCCTGTCATTTTCGATGCACCTTGTTTACGGTCGGTGAAAACGATAGGTACTTCAACAATTCTGTATCCAAGTTTCCATGCCATGAATTTCATTTCTATCTGAAATCCGTATCCGATTGATTTTATTTTTTCTGTTTTGATATTTTCAAGTACTTTTCTTTTGTAGCATTTGAATCCGGCGGTTGTGTCCATTATTTTCATACCGGTAACGGCCCGCACGTAAATTGATGCGCAGTATGACATTAGCACCCTCGACAACGGCCAGTCAACCACGTTTACACCGCTTATGTATCTTGAGCCTATCGCAACGTCGGCACCTTCGTCGTGGCAAACTGCGTACAGCTTCACAAGGTCTTCCGGATTATGAGAAAAATCAGCATCCATTTCATAAATATAGCTGTATCCTCTGTCGAGCGCCCACTTGAAACCGGCAATGTAGGCAGTTCCAAGGCCAAGTTTGCCGGAGCGTTCAATCATATACAGATTTTCAAACTCTGACTGCAGTTCTCTGACAGTATCTGCCGTGCCGTCGGGCGAATTATCGTCAATAATAAGCATGTCGAATGAAACGGGAAGCTCTGAAACAGCCCTTACAATTCGTTCAATATTCTCTCTCTCCTTGTATGTGGGTATAATTACAACATTCGACATAAACGATAACCTAAATCGCCGCTAAAGTAATGAATTTAAATTAACCTGTATCAGTTTTATTTTTTATTTTTATCGTGTTTCTTTTGAAAACACCTTTTCTGCTACACACGGGAGATACATTGCATCTCTTTTTGGAGGTAATGTTCTTCGGAAAACAGAACTTAATATTCTGTTCGTCATTGACGACCCGACACCACACCGTATAGATGCGGACTGCATGCTGGATGGAGTGAGACGGAGAAACGGGAATTATTCTTGTTCCTCCGTCTCTATCTGCACTCATCACACCTGCGCAAGAAACATTTTCAAGTCTTCGCCTGGTGTGGTTATGCCGGCTATGCCGAAATTATCGGCCAGTATATTTGCTATGTTGGGCGACAGGAATGCCGGCAGTGTTGGCCCGAGATGAATGTTTTTTACTCCGAGCGACAGCAGGGCGAGCAGTACAATTACGGCTTTCTGTTCGTACCACGCAATGTTGTAAACAATGGGCAATTGGTTTATGTTGTTGAGTTTGAATATTTCTTTCAGTTTCAGGGCAATCAGAGCCAGCGAGTAGCTGTCGTTGCACTGCCCTGCGTCCAGTACGCGGGGAATGCCGCCAATATCGCCCAG
>JAITVX010000129.1 GCA_031285575.1 Bacteroidales bacterium | reverse complement strand
AAAGAAAAGAGGTAAAACAAAAAGCACTGTCATTAAGGAAGGAACTGATAAAAAAAAACAGAATAACCCCCAGGATAATACTAAAGAACTCCTGTTTTGAATAATTTCGTCAAACGAGCTATAACCGGAGCCGGTATTGTGATTTTCTGCCTTGGCGGATTTTGGCTTCACCCGCTATCATTTTTTATTTCAGGTATTGTTATACTTGCTGGAACGCAGTGGGAATATTATATGTTAATAAAAAAATCCGGCGCCCTCCCCCAGGTAATTCCTGGGATGCTTATGTCTGTTTCGGCCTATATCCTATCAACGTTGGCGGCGGCCGGGTTACTGGAAATAAAATATATTGCAACATTGGCTGTGTTCCCTTTAATTGCAATGATTGCTGAGCTTTACAATAAAAATAAAAAACCTTTCGATTCGCTTGCTCATACCTTTTTTCCTGTTTTTTATACAGGCCTGCCGTTTTATCTGTTTCCTTTTGCAGCTTTTTCGCACACAGGCCTTTCTTCCTTGTTACCTTATTCCGGAGAAGCATTTTCGCCGGGGATAATTATCGGATTTTTTATACTTATATGGGCAAACGACACAGGAGCTTATCTCGCAGGAAGAATTTTTGGCAGGCATAAACTTTTTGAACGCATTTCGCCCCGAAAAACATGGGAAGGATTTATCGGAGGATTAATTTTTACCGTCGTAGCAAGTTGGTTGCTTTCCGGTTGGCTTGGAGTTGTAAGTGGCTTTTACTGGGCGGTAATTGCAGTTATTGTATCAACTGCCGGAACATACGGCGACCTTGTTGAATCGATGCTGAAACGGAGCGTCGGGGTAAAAGATTCGGGAAACATTATGCCGGGGCACGGCGGTTTCCTTGACAGGTTCGACAGCGCCATAGCCGCCTTCCCTGCAATATACCTTTTCATTTTACTTTTTGTTCATTAACTTAAATAAATTTTTATTGATGAGAATCCATAAGGAAGGATATAAAATACTCGGATATGGTTTTGCAGCCATACTGATACTGAATGTTGCGATTTTTATGTTCTGCAGTAATATTATGTTTTTAAATTGGGGTGTTCTGGCCCTTTCCATTATGTTTTATATCTTTCTGCTCTTTTTCTTCAGATATCCAAAACGCAGCCTTGAGCCTGCGCCGGGGCTTGTTTATGCTCCAGCCGACGGTAAAGTGGTGGTAATTGAAGAGACGGAAGAAAAGGAATATTTCAAAGATACTCGTTTACAGGTATCGATATTCATGTCGCCGTTTAATGTGCACAGCAATCGGTACCCCGTTTCGGGGAAAATTAAATATGTAAAATACCATCAGGGCAGCTATATGGTGGCCTGGCACCCAAAATCGTCCGAACTGAATGAACGGAGTACGATTGTTATAGAGACGGCTGACGGTAAGGAAATACTCATACGCCAGATAGCCGGAGCAGTGGCAAGGCGAATTGTAACATACTCAAAAGAAAACACGAACGCTATTCAGGGAAACGAGTTGGGATTTATAAAATTCGGGTCGAGAGTTGATATCTTTCTGCCATTAGACGCCAGGATTGAGATACCGATTCTTCAACATGTAAAGGCGAACATGGATATTATTGCAAGGTTATAATGCAGATAAGTAACATATATTATACTGTAGCATTTAACATATTACCGTTTCTTTTTCCGCTTATATCTTCTATATCTAAGCGTAAAACCATGGTGTGTACAAAAACCGATTCATTGTAAATAAACTCATTACTGTCGGAATAGTGCGACAGTATTGTATCGAGGCCGTATTTCCTCTCAACATTGCAGTCAACTGTATTAAGCCTGCCATATCCTACAATGCTGCTGTATTCCATTCCCCAATCGCATGCCCTCTCGGCTTCGATAATCATATGGCCGGTATCCATCTCAAAACAGACATAGTTGTTTTTTGACATAAAGCTTAATTTTCTTCCTTCGCAGGCTGAGTGAAAATAAAAACACTGGCGTTGGGGCGAGTAACCGAAATTCATTGTAACGATATATGGTATATTATTGTCGGCAAATGCAAGCCTGCAAACGTCGCATTGCCGGATAATTGCTTCAATTTCCGATTTTTCTTCAACCTGTCTTTCGCGCCTTCTGAGTTTCATATTGATTGTCGCTTTATTTCTTGCAATAATAATTTTTAAATTTTAATATCGGGCTACTAATAAAAAGATTTTTATTAGCTTTGTTGTTTGTCTAACTTTTACTTAAAGAACTAAAATATAATTGATATGGGAAAAGGCGATAAAAAATCAAAACGGGGAAAGATAACTATTGGCTCTTTTGGAGTCAGGCGTCTTCGTAAAAAAACAGGAAAAAAGGCTGTAGTGTATATGGGAAACGATAAAACGATAATAGCTACTGTACCACAGGCGGCAGAAGTGGTTACCAAACCGGGTGTTGTAAAAGAAAAAGCTGTGATAAAGGCTATTAAGGAGAAAAAAGAAGCCAAAACCGGTAAAGCTGTTAAACCAGAAAAACAGACTAAAACACCAAAAGCCAAACCGGAAAAGAACGCGGAATAAGTTTTTTTAACGATAGGGCCGTTTTATTTCTATTAATGAAAAAAAGAATCATTTCGCTTTTAGCTTGTTCTTGCTTTTGGCTGTCCCTGTTTATGTTTGCAAGGCTATTTTTTATACTTGCGCAGTATAAAATTTCTTCGGGATTCAATACAGGCGAGCTGATAGCTACTTTTATGCACGGAGTACAGCTTGATATTTCAGCAACAGCCTATTTTATTGCCTTGCCGGCTCTTTTTCTTATACTCTCTGTATGGGTTAACGGAAACTGGTACGGAATTGCTGTTAAATGGTATTCTTTTCTGCTGATAATCATGTCGCTGATAATTATTGTTACCGATTCGATTTTGTATTCGTATTGGGGATTCCGTATGGATTATACTCCGTTTCTTTATCTGAAAACTCCTGCAGAGGCTATGGCTTCGGCAAGTTTGTTCAGTATCATCTGCATACTGGCAATAATTTTAATTTTAACATCTTTGTTTATAGTATATTACCAGAAAATAGTCTGTAAGTTTTTCTCCGGTTTTGGCAGAGTGAAAAACCGGATTGCAGCAACTGTTTTGTTTACTTTGATTTTTGCCTCTTTATTAATGCCCATCAGGGGAGGTGTGGGAATTGCGCCCATAAACGCAGGGACGGTTTATTTCAGCAAAGACATGTTTCTTAACCACGCAGCAGTTAATGCAGTATGGAATGTCGGAAACTCGGCATTTGAACAAAAACCGTCTGAAAATCCATATTTGTTTGGCGACAAATCGGTAGCGCATGAAATAGTCGATTCGCTCAGGAAGGAACATGCCGAGCCTGTAATGATACTGAACAGCCAGTCTCCGAATATTTTAATCATTATGCTTGAAAGTTTCAGCGGATACCTTGCAAGCGATTCGACCGTAACGCCATGTCTTAACAGATTTGCCCGCGAAGGCATCCTTTTTACCGAATTTTATGCATCCGGAACCCGTACAGCCAGTGGAGCTCCCGCTATCCTAAGCGGTTATCCTGCCCAGCCTACACTCTCAATAATAAAAGAACCCAAAAAGAGCCAGTCGCTGCCGTCGCTTGTAAAAATACTGACAGAGAAGGGCTACAACAGTTCGTTCTGGTATGGCGGAGAAATAAATTTTGCTAATTTCAAATCGTTTGTCATCGGTTCTGGATTTCAGAATATGGTAACCCAAAGTAATTTCAGTTCCGAATATTACAATTCCAAATGGGGAGTGCACGACCATATACTGTTTGACGCCCTTGGCGATTCGCTGCAAAATGCGAGGCAGCCTTTCTTTACGGCAGTATTAACGCTGTCGAGCCACGAACCGTTTGATGTGCCTATGGAAACGGTCATAAAAGGCAATGACAATATTTCAAAATACAAAAATTCAGTTTTTTATACCGATAAATCATTAGGCGAATTTATCAACAGGGCTAAAACCGCCGAATGGTGGAAATCGACCCTTGTAATACTTGTAGCCGACCATTGCGCGCGCGTTTCAGAATCGGAGCCCGTATATTCTCCCAAACTTTTTAAAATCCCCATGCTATGGTTGGGGGGAGCGCTCGACACTGCAGGGCTGAAAATTGCAAGGCATGGTGACCAGACCGATATTCCTCTTACTGTTTTGGGGCAGTTGGGCATCAAGGCAGCGTTCCCTTTCGGAAAAGACCTGTTCGCACCACATGGCGCATCTTATTCATTTTACACATACAATGAAGGATTCGGTTTCATTACCGACACGTCGGAATATATTTACGACCATAAGCTGAAAAATCATGTTGTAAAGGCAGACAATGGTTCCAACTTCACTGAAAAAGCAGGGAAAGCGTATCTTCAGGTCTTGTTTGACGACTACCTCGAACGATAAGGCTTTTTCATACTTGAATAGACCTCTTCGGAAAATATGCAGCATGTTATTTCAAACGCAGTATTCAGCATCGTCATTGCGAAGGCAGAGCCTGAAGCAACCGAGTTTACGAGCTCGGCGAAGCCAATCCAGAAAATGTGTACTGTATGGATTGCTTCCCGCTTCGTACCTCGCGGTCGCAATGACGAACATGGTATTGAAGTTCTATTTCCCGAAGAGGTCTAATCCTGTGTCGAGCCGTCGCTGCCGCTTGTGAAAAGATGCAGTATGTTATTTCAAAAAATGGAGTTCGGCATTGCAGCAACGCTGTAAAATACTGCTAAACCTGTTGCCGGAAACATTTCCGGCCCTGAACAGACACTGCGAAGGCGCCAAGCCTGTAAAAACACGCCCGAAATGCGTTGCAGGGTGGTTCCATACGCCTGAAGCCTGTCCGAAATGCGTTGCAGAGCCGATTTATGTGTTAAGTGCACCTCCGAAATGCATTGCGGAACAGG
>JAITVX010000019.1 GCA_031285575.1 Bacteroidales bacterium | reverse complement strand
TACTGCGTTTGAAATAACATCTGCATATTTTCCGAAGAGGTTTATTAAAACTTAGCTTATATTTGCAGTTATTGACGGTGCACGGATTGCACTTTTTTCAGACTTTAAAAATTACATTTATGAACGACCCGACTTCAAAAATAAAAGCCTTTGTATGGGAAGGCCTGAATGAAACCCCTTTTAAGGGAGAAAAAGACCCGTTCTGGGAATCTCTTGCCGGAACAGGAACAGAGCTCTGGCTCGATACCGGCGACATGGCCGAAGCTGAAGCCAACTGGACTGCGGAAATGAGCGCCCTTACAACAAACAATACGCTTCTTAACAACGAAATACAAAAGGGAATTTACGACAGTTTTATTTCCGAAGCCAATAAGATAATTATCGACCTTCCTGAAGAAGACAGGGTAAAAGAGATTGCATTTATCCTCAATGCACGGCACGGTTTGCGGCTGGCCGGCAGGTTTGGCGGATTTGTAAGCGTTGAACTGCATACCGACACCGCACACGACACGGAGGCGATACTGAGATATGGAAAACGGTTCCACGATATATGCCCCGACAGGTTTATTGTTAAGGTTCCATACACCGCCGAGGGGCTTATTGGCGCACGCCTTTTAAGGGAAGCAGGCATAAAAATAAATTTTACCCTTGAGTTCAGTGCGCGGCAGAATGTTTTGGTTACAAGACTTGCCCGGCCCGACTACCTCAACGTGTTTCTGGGCAGGGTAGGCGCATATATGATCGACAATAACCTTGGCAACGGTTCGGGAGCTGGCGAAATGGCCGTTATATCTTCGCAGAAATGGGTGTCGGAACTGTCGCTGGAAAACCGGTGGAAAACAAAACTGATTGCCGCAAGCCTGCGTAGCCATAACCAGTTAGACCTTTTGGCCGGAACCGATGTTTTTACAATGCCGCCAAAAGTAGCCGCCCTGGGCAGAAAGGAACTGCAGGCAGGCTTCAGCAGGAAAGTAAACATTAAACAGGCGGTAAGCATATTTGATCGGGCGGTAAAATCGGGAGTCGGAAAGTTCTGGGATGTTGACGACAATATTTTGAGGTTTTCCGGAAGAATGGCGGCCAACGTACCAAAAACAGGCGAAGAACTTGTAAACATTGCTCATGAAGAAGGCTGCGGCGACATGTTTCCGTTTCTTACCGCCGAAGAATACGGTTTTATTGCCTCCGACGGAAAGATACCCCTGCATTCGAGATGGGCAAAAAAGATTGAAGAAGAAAAAACAGCCCCCGACACACTGCTTACGCTTGCCGGCCTGGCGGCGTTTACTGCCGACCAGAGAGCGCTTGACGAAAGAATAAGAGGAATAATAGGATAATTACAGGTTTCGCTGCCTCATAATTTCATAAAGCATAATACCCGACGCTACCGAAACATTGAGCGAATCGATACTCCCTTCCATCGGTATCTTCACCCTGCAGTCTGCAAGCGACAGCAGATTATGGCTTATACCCCTGTCTTCCGAGCCAATTATCAAAGCGGCAGGGCCGCCAAGCTGCAGTTGCGAAACGGCTGCCCCCCCCTTTTCGTCGGCGCATATAATTTTCAACCCCGAATTTTTCAGATATTCAACAACCGACGCAAGGTTTTTCTCCCTGCATACAGGAAATACATGCAGCGCACCGGCCGATGTTTTAACGGCGTCGGCCGTTATTCTGGCCGAACCCTTTTCGGGTATTACAATTGCATGCGCTCCAAGACACTCTGCCGTGCGCACAATTGCACCAAAATTACGGACGTCGGAAACGCTGTCGAGAATTATAATCAGCGGATCTTTTCCCTCCTCGAAAACGGAAGGCAGAATATTGGCGACATGCTGAAACTCTATCACCGACAGCCACGCCAGAACTCCCTGATGATTCTTGCGGGTTACAAGCTCAATCCTTTCAAGCGGCACATACTGAAAAACTATGTCATGTTTTTTCACTTCCGACATCAGTTCATAAAAAAGAGCGCCCTGCAACCCCTGTTTTATTAAAAGCCGGTCTATCTGTTTTCCGGCTTTAATAGCCTCGATAACCGCCCTTAATCCGAAAATACAATCTGTTTCTTTAAGCATGATATTAATTAAATTTAATAAAAAAACATCGCCTGTCTGGCGATTTTTATTTATCACGCGAAGTTACAACTTTTTGAATGTAAAGCAAACCACGCTTTGCATCGAAACGAAAACCGTGCAGGCAAAGAAACGGCAATTGAATCTGTCATCCGATTTCTTATCAACATATAACACGGTATTTCGCTCATGAAGTATCGGGACTTTACAATATTAGACTTCTTCGGAAAATATGCAGCATGTTATTTCAAATGCAGTATCCAGCATCGTTCTTTGCGAATGAGAGGCCAGAAGCACGACGCGCCGATTGCTTCAACCCTGCGGGTTTCGCAAAGATGACGGTGCGTGTATGGATTGGCTCCGCCGAGCTCGCAAACTCAGTTGCTTCACAGCGTTCAGCAATGACGAACAGGGTGTTGAAGTTCTATTTCCCGAAAAAGTTTAATACACTGTATGTTTTTCAGAGAAATATATTCTCCGTATCGGATATTCATCAAAAAGCAGTAATATTGTACCGCATTGGTTACAAATATGAATTTTTCGCAAATACCAGGACGTAAAGATGTTGCATCGAAGCTCGTTCAAACTGTAAAGAGCGGCAGGGTGAGCCATGCACAGATTTTTGCAGGCGCTGAAGGCGGCTCCGGTCTTGCCTTTGCACTTGCATACGCAAAATACATAAACTGCGAAGACAGGCGGGAGGATGATGCGTGCGGAAAATGCAAGTCGTGCGTTAAGTACGAAAAAATGGCACATCCCGACCTTCATTTCGTGTTTCCGGTGGTGAAAAAGAAAGACAAAGACCCGGTTAGCGACGACTTTATAACCGAATGGCGTGAGTTTGCAGGCAAAACACCTTTTTTTACATTAAACAGTTGGCTCGACTGTATTGGCGCCAGCAACTCGCAGGGGATGATTTACACCTCGGAAGCGTCGGAGATTATCAGGAAACTAAGCCTGAAAACGTTTGAGGCCGACTACAAGGTTATGATCATCTGGCTGCCCGAAAAAATGAACGATGCCTCGGCCAACAAGCTGCTGAAAATGATTGAAGAACCGCCCGATAAAACACTGTTTCTGCTTGTGTCGAACCAGCCGGGTAAAATTATAGCCACAATAGTGTCGCGCTGCCAGATGGTGAGGATTCCCAGGATTGACGACAGCGATGCCGCCGCCTGGCTTGCCAAAACGTTTGGCATGGCAGAGGAAAAAGCCGCCGACATATCGCATGTTTCAAACGGAAACATGGCAAAAGCCATTGAACTGTGCCACGACGAAGGTGCGTCGCTCGACAACCTCGAACGATTCAAAGACCTGATGCGTTTTGCATGGAAACGCGACGTACTGTCGCTCATAAACTGGTCGGAAACGGTTGCCGCACTGGGACGCGAGCTTCAAAAGGAGTTTATTTCATACTCGCTGAGGATACTGCGCGAAAACATTATGCTTACGCTCGGGCAGGGCAATAGCGGCATTGTTTTTATGACAGGCGCCGAAACGACTTTCTCTAAAAACTTTCATCCATTTATTACCGAAAACAACATCTTTTTCCTTGCCGACGAATTCAGCCTGGCATATGCCCACGTTGAAGCAAACGGAAACCCGAAAGCCATCTTTCTCGACCTTGCACTGAAGGTAACAAAGGTTATCAGGTAAGCATCATGAAATAATATACCGCATATTTTCCGGAGCAGTCTAACGCAGTTTTTCCAATTAAATACCGTATTTGAAATGTATGTATCTGTAAAACGGAGAAAGGCCGCTGTTGGGCGGCCTTTGCTGTTTGGTTTGTATTACAAGCTCTATTTCTGAACTTTTATAGCAATCGTAATGCTTTTGCTGCCAGCAGGAGTTGTAACGGTGTTTATAACTTTAAGCATACCTTTTTTACCACCTTCGGTAATAAAGCCTACTACGTCGCCGGCTTTCAAATCTTTAACGATATCGGCAGCTACGGCTGTTGTTGTAACTTTTTCTGCAATAACTGCATCATTTCCCATTGCATCGAAAGCTGCAGCGGTAACGTCTAATTTGCCAAGTTTGGTAGCATTTCTTTTAGCCCATGTAGCAACTCTGTCTGCTGAAGCTGCTGAAAGCCCATTGAGCACCGTATTGTTTGGAGCTACAATAGAAAGAGGGTTGGTAGCGCCGTCGAGATAAATAAAATCTATCTGTGCTGAAAGCGGTTTGGCTGCAGCAAGGTTATATACCTTACCATCTATTGAAGCGCATGAACTGCCGGCAGTTGTATTGTTTGCCAAACATCCAATTAATACATTAGCAAATGTGTTGATTTCACCTGCTGTTGGTTCTTTTGCCTTATTAACTGTTATTACGATTTCTTTGTTTGTTGTATTCGCATCTTTATCTGTTAGGCGGGTTACTAATTTTACAGTACCAGCTTCGGTAAGAGGTCCAACTGTAAATTCGGCTTTATCTACATTGGATGAAACAAAATCCTTTGTTTTTGGATATCCTTCAAGATTACTTCCTCCAGTCTGTTCAAGATCAATTTGCTTGATACCCGCCTCGGCAGTATAATCTATTTTTACCTTTACTGAAGCGCCTTGCTCAATTGTTATTTCTGTACGGTCGGTGCCGTCAAGATTAACCGTAATTACCGGTTTGGCTGGTTCATCCTTCTTACAACTGGAGAACACACATCCTGCTGCAACAAATGCAGCCACCATAAAAAAATTTACTTTTTTCATTTTGCTTTGTGTTTGTTAAATTAATAAAATAAAAGATATTGGTTATGCGTATAAAATGCTGTTTCTGTTATGTTTTTTTGCCGAAATCTTATTATTACATAAGACGGTAGTTTGTGTAAAAAGGTTTCGTCGGTTAATTTTTACTGTTCTTTTATGCAGCGCACCGATGCCCCGGTGTGTTTATCGGCGCTTGTGCGATTAATGTTGGCATAGTCGTAATAGAGGCTGCGGGCAATTGCAGATGCTCCGTCGGGTGTGGCAGTCCACCAGTAGCCATATCGCTGCTTCGAGCCGTAAGCTCCGGCAGCCGATTTATAGCCTGCCGGCAGTGCGGTAAAGCCGGTGATGTTTGTGGCTCCTGTGTTGGGAGCTGTCCAGTGAGCATAGCCTGCTTCTTTCAGCTTGCCTCCTGCCGTTGTGGCGCCGCCAAGGTAATCGACAAGGGCAGTCCAGTCGTCGTCGGTTGGTACGCGCCATCCGTCGGGGCACAGTTGCCCCGAGTTTACTGCGTGCCAGTTGTAGAGGGCTCCGTATTTTATTTCAACATTGTCGGGCCACGAATATGCACCCGACGACAGTTCTTTCCAGTACGTATCGGCAATAACAAGCGGTATTGGCGAGCCGTCGCTGTATCTTGTAACTGCAAGGTTTTCGGCCATCCATGTATGGCTGCCTGTTTCCACTGTTTTATATGTATTGCCTTCAATGTCGGTCATCTCTCCGTATGCAATATCGGGGTTAAAAGCAATGTCGCCCGGTTGAACGTCGAGCGTTGTGAATGCTTGTCTTTTCCCTGCTGATTTCCCTAATGAATTTGTTGCCGTGGCACGGTAGTAGTATGTTGTATTGGGCGCAAGGCCTGTCAGGTTGGCAGCCCGTCGTATCAGGGAGTTTCCCGAAACCGTGTCGGGGCTTGCTGCAATTGTATATCTGAAGGTGGTTTGGTTAGTGTCGGTATCGTATTCAAACAATACTGTTGTCATCAGGTTTCCTGCTTTGGTTATGCTGTTAAGGGTTGCCCAAGCCTGCCCTATATACGATGCCGTATCGGTAGTTGACACCGGCACTGCCGGAGTGGTATCGGGCGGCGTTTCTTTTTCCTTTTTCTTGCAGTTCAACAGCGCTGCTGCAAGCATAACTGCAAAGACTACGTTTAAACTTGTTTTAAAAAATCGTTTCATATCAGAATTGAGGTTGCAAATTTCATGTTTTTAAAGCAAAAAAGCGGCCAAAAATATATAAAATTTAAAAAATAATTACGTTTGATAGTTGATAAACGCAAAAAATATGTTTTTGTTATGCTTCCCATAGCCTGTTTCATGCAAGTTTTGCTTTAGCTAACTCCGGCAGGTAAGTGTAATATTTCAGGTTGTGTTGCACAAAGTATGCTGTTTTAGACAAATCCATAATTGATATAGAAAAAGCTAAATCAAATGGTTTCAAATAGTTAAATAGCTTCTTTGAAAAGCAACATGTCTTTCTATATGCACGCCTGATTCGATGCCTTAGGCGACAGTTATTTCCTTCAATTCTTTTCGTGTTTTCTTTTCCAACAACATGATTATCTTAGCGAATGCATCGATAAAACTATCCCGTTTATCTGTATAAATTACATCGTAACTAATATGCATTGACAGTAATTTATCTCGCAATTTTCAGGCTGTCTTTGGTTGCGGCTACCCACTACTTCGCCTGAGTCACGATGGTAAGCGTAAACAAACCAGACTTTATTCTTTTTATTGCCCGCATATGTCCAGAACTCATCCACATCCAAACTGTCGTAATGCTGCTGTCCAGGAGTGATTATCCGGCTGGAACTGACTAAAACGGACAACACTTTTTTTATACTGATATTTTCTATTACAGATATATCTCTTATGCCAATTCCACGGACAGGTATCAGTAGAATCTTTTGTGTCAGGCTCGAATGGCAGCCTTTATAGCTCAATGCGTGGTCGCCAATAAACTGTCGTCCGCAGGCTTTGCATAAATAATTCTGTTTTTGTACGACTTCTTCCCGTTTTTCTTTATTTTTGCACTATTCAATGATTGCCTGTTTTCTATAACAGCATACTTTTTATAACATTACGAAAATGTTATCGCTTCCATTTTCGTAATGTTTGGTTTACGGTGCGTAAGGTAAACCATTATTCATTACGGTTGGTGTGCTTATTTTTTATTAGCGCATAGACATTTCTATGATAGCAAAGGTACTACACTTTATTTTCAGGTGAAAGGATACCTACCGGGAAAATCCGCTGAACCTCAATTTTGACCTTATATTGTAAATACATATTAGAACTTATATACTGCCGCCGAGCAAGCCAGCAAACACCACGTCGGTAGTACACTTAAAGCCAGACAGGGGTTTTGTTTGTATTAACTTTAAAAACGGGAAACGTGCGGCATAAAATTTTGTGCGTTTGTGCTGTTTTTTACAGTTATATCTTGCAGGTTCCTGTAACTTTTCACTATTTTGAAGATCTGTTTTTATACAGTTATTATGATAAGAAAAATATTTGCGGGAATGATGGGGATAATGATAACCTCACTTCCCTTACTACAGGGGCAGGGAGCATATCTGCCTCCGGAAAAACCGCGGCTTGTGATTGGAATAGTTGTCGAGCAACTGCGCTATGATCATGTCGAGAAATTCAGAGACAGGTTTGGTGAAAACGGTATCAGAAAACTGATAAACGAAGGAGCCAGTTTCAAAAACGCATATTTTGAGTACATGCTTACGCAGTCGGCACCAGGACATGCCACCATTGCAACAGGGACTGAACCTGCTTACCATGGAATACCATCGGAAAACTGGTACGTCCCGCTTAAAGACGAACTTGTTTACTGCACAAAAGACGCACAAGTATATCCTGTTGGCGGAAGCTTTGAGTCGGGCCTTCATTCGCCGGTGAACCTTGAGGCCACTACATTTTCCGATGAACTCAGGATGTCAACAAATAAACTGTCGAAAGTATTCAGCATAGGCCCAAGAGAAAGCTCTGCAATCCTTTCAGGAGGCCATGCGGCAAACGGAGCTTACTGGTTTGACAACACAACCGGAACATGGATGTCGAGCAACTATTATGTCGATTCGTTGCCTGTCTGGGTTAATGACTTCAATGCAATGAACCATGCGGAAACATACCTTAACAGCACGTGGAGTCTGTTTAAACCGGCAGAAATGTACGCCGACTGTCTGCCCGACTCGAACAGATTTGAGGCCGGATTCAATACCGTTAATTACTTTCCATACGATCTTAAAAAGATGCGGCAAAAGGAAGCAGGTGGCACAAAAAACGGTTTTTCGCTGGTAAGGGAGACTCCTTTCATAAACTCCATTACAACCGGTTTGGTAATTAAACTATTAGAACATGAGCAGCTTGGCCGCGACGACGTAACCGACTATCTTTCCATCTGTTATCCGGCAACCGATAACATAGGGCACCGTTTCGGGCCTTCATCGGTTGAAATGGGCGATGCAATACTGAGGCTCGACGACGAAATAGCCCGGTTGCTCACATATATTAACGATAATATAGGCAAACGGAATGTGCTGATTTATTTCACATCGGCACACGGCGTTGCAGAGATTCCAGCCGTGCTTGAAAGTTACCGCATACCGTCGGGTTATTTCAGGCCCATGCAGGCCGTTCAACTTCTCAGAAGCTACATGAATGCGCTGTATGGCGAAGGCGACTGGGTGAAAGGATATTCCGAACGGCAGGTATTCCTTAACCGGACGCTTATTGAAGACGCCAGGCTGTCGCTCGACGATGTTCAGAAAAAAGTGGCTCGGTTTCTTGTCCAGTTTTCGGGCGTTACCGCCGCCTATCCATATTCGGCCTTTGAGGCTGACGATTTTGGCGGTGGCAACATGAGGCGCATAATGAACAATTTTAACCCTTTGCGATCAGGCGATGTAATTATAACCCTCAACCCCGGCTGGGTTGAAAAAGAGGGTGATTATGTTGCCAGTCACAACTCGCCCTACGAATGCGACTCACATGTGCCGCTTGTGTGGTATGGATGGGCAATAAATCGTACCACAATATCGCGCAGAGTAAACATGACCGATATTGCAGCAACCCTCTCATCGCTGTGTAAGACACCATTCCCGAATGCCTGCACCGGCGAGCCTATGACCGAATTGTTCAGATAAACCGGAGCAAAGGCATATTAATATTTTCACAAGCTTGTTTTTGTCAAAAATAAGTCAAGTATTATTGTACTGAGTATTTATACAAACAAAAGGTGGACATTAAAGAAAAATTCAAGCCAAAATTACTGATTGTTAAATAATTAAAAATGATTGCTATTCCCCGAAGAAGCCTATTGTAGCCTGAGAAGATTGATTTCATACGTAAATAAATACGCCTTTATTATAGACTTTAGTTGTTATTCAATAAGTTTCGACAAAAGCAAAGAGAGCACTTACCGGATTGATAAATGCCAGGTTATTAGCTTTGGGGAACATGGTAAAACAGCTAAAGAGAATAAAATTTCATACACGTAGTCAGTGCTACAATCTTGGGTACTTAGCTGTTGAGGTCAGTTTAGTGGTCGGCTTATATGTTATCCAAAAATAACTGATGCCAGTAAATCTCGACCTTTATGAATGATAGCTACACTGTTTCCGCAGTTTTTACAGTTTTTGAATCTGTCAATCGAACTTCATACCCTAACTTTTCCAGTTCTTTTCTGAGGTACGACTTGCGTTTTGCTTCCGCTTTGGAGTTGACATGGTCG
>JAITVX010000147.1 GCA_031285575.1 Bacteroidales bacterium | reverse complement strand
ACTAATTCGGAACCAAGAATATACTTGGCTAAATTTAATAACAAGGGATTCTGAAACATGCCTTTTTTAGGCAAAGATAGAACTATCTTTTTATGCGTGAAAAACACAGGGTTTTACGGGTGAGCCCTTGTGGCTCACCCGTAATTATTTTGTTTGCCTGTTCAAACAGTTATCCATACCCATACACGAACAAGTTACACCTTTGTTAAACTTGCGCGATAAGATGTTAATGTTTTTCGATGTACACCCGTTGATGTAAGATACGCATCTGCGAATGTAAGACACACGCCTGCGAGTGCAGGATGCAAAAGTGTCGGTGCAAAACATGCCCCCGTTGATGTAAGATACTCACTCGCTGATGTACCTGCCTTCCGTTAGCAATTACGGGCAGGCAGGGGGTGAAAAACTTCGCATCTGCAATGTGTGTTGCGGTGTTTTTCCTGAAAGTTTAAAAAACCGTTGGTTATTTTCCGATAAATCATCACATTTGCGCCAATAACTGTCAAAGCCTATGTCGAAACTGTTTTTACCCAAGTCGTATTTTCCGCTGCTGAACCTGAAGCAGACTGAAAAAGCCATCAAACTGCTGAAAGATTTTTTTGAAGCCGGCCTTTCTGCCGAGCTGCAGCTGAGGCGGGTTACTGCACCGCTTTTTGTGCTGAAAGGTTCGGGGCTGAACGACGACCTTAACGGTACCGAACGCGCCGTTACGTTTCCCATTAAAGATATGAACGACACGCCTGCCGAGGTGGTGCATTCGCTGGCAAAGTGGAAACGTGTGATGCTGGCAGAATATGAAATTGCAACAGGCTATGGGCTTTATACCGACATGAACGCCATTCGCCCCGACGAAGAGCTTGACAACCTGCACTCGCTTTATGTTGACCAGTGGGACTGGGAGCTGTCGATTGCCGGCGAAAACCGTACGCTCGGATATCTGAAACATACGGTGGAAAAGATATTCAATGTGCTGAAACGAACCGAGTATTATATTTATGAAAACTACCCGGAAATAACTCCTCTCCTGCCCGACCATATTACATTTATACATTCCGAAGAGCTTCTGGCAATGTATCCCGACCTGACGCCCAAGGAACGTGAACACCTGATTACTGAAAAACATGGCATTGTGTTCATTATCGGTATAGGCGGCGCACTTGCCGGCGGAGAGCCTCACGACGGACGCGCCCCCGACTACGACGACTGGACAACTGCAACCGCAAACGGATACTGCGGGCTGAACGGCGACATACTGCTGTGGAACCCGGTGCTGGAATGTGCGGTGGAAATATCGTCGATGGGCATCCGCGTTGACGGCGAGGCCATGCTACGCCAGCTGTCGATACGCCATGCCGAAGAACGCCGCAACCTCATGTTCCACCAAAAGCTTCTGAACGGCGAGCTGCCGTTTTCCGCAGGCGGCGGGATAGGCCAGTCGCGCCTGTGCATGTATTTCCTGCGCAAGGCCCACATTGGCGAAATACAGGCCAGTATATGGCCGCAGGAAATGATTGCAAGGTGCAGGGAAAACAATATTGTTATAGTTTAGCGCTGTCCGGAAAATTATCATCACACAATAATTTTCCGGATATATTTGCGTTATATATGGAATTTAAAATTTTACTTCAAATGAAAACAAAACAGCTTCTGATTCTGCTGGCTTTTATGCCACTCTTTCTATCGTGTAAAAAAGATACCGATTACCGCGACGGGTTTGAAGGCACATACACTACCGAGGTTACGGGTAATATTGTTCTTGTCGATGATGACGGTTATATTTTTCCGCTGTCTATAGTGTCGGATCAAATCACTATTTCCGTGATGACATCGTCGAGCCGGATGTTGACGTTGAATATCGACGGCACTATAATTACGCCTACGGTAGAAGAAAACGGCGTTCTGTCGATTCCGTCGGAAAGCGGCAAAATGTCACTGGAAATTGACGATGCAGGAACCGTATTCAACACGGATAATTTTACAAAGTCTTACACTGGCACAATTACCGACAGGATGCTGCAGTTGAAACTAACGTATTCGGGCACGGGAACTGTTACCAGTAAAGAGGGAACTTACAACTCGTCGGTTACAGGTACAATTGTTTACAGCGGCATAAAATAGCCGAACTGTTCTGCTAAAGGAGTTTTACCCGGAATATGGTTTCTTCCCTGTCGGGGCCTACGGATATGATGGTTATGGGTACGTTGCAGTATTCTTCAATAAACCCGATGAAGCGTTTAAATTCAGAGGGGAGGCGGTCGAATTCGCGGATGCCCGATATGTCATGCGTCCAGCCGCCAAGTTCCTTATATACGGGTTCTATTGCTGCGTCGTTTTCAAACGGTATATCTGCGGTGTCGGTTCCGTTTATTTTATAGGATGTGCAGATTTTTATTTTCTCGAATCCCGACAGCACGTCGGCTTTCGTCATGTATAGCTGTGTTACGCCGTTGAGCATTATGGCGTATTTGAGTGCTGGGAGGTCGAGCCATCCGCACCGTCGCGGCCGGCCGGTTGTTGCACCGTATTCGCGGCCTGTGTCGCGGAGGCGGGCACCTGTTTCGTCGCCGAGTTCGGTTGGGAAGGGGCCGCTGCCTACGCGGGTACAGTATGCCTTGAATATACCTAATACGTCGCCAACCGATGCCGGCGCTACGCCAAGACCGGTGCAGGCTCCGGCGCTTACGGTGTTCGACGATGTTACAAAGGGATAGGTGCCAAAGTCAACGTCGAGCATTGTGCCCTGGGCTCCTTCGGCAAGGATGCTTTTACCCGATGTCATAAGCCTGTTTATGTAGTACTCGGTGTTGACGAGTTGAAATTCCTTCATCATTTCGATGCCTTCAAACCATCCTTTTTCATATTCAGCGAGGTTGAATGTGAAATCGAATCCGCTAAGCGTTTCGAGGTGTTTCCCGGTAGCTTCTTCGTACAGTTGCCTGAAGTTGTGTCGCATTATGTCGCCTGCGCGAAGGCCTGCGCGTCCGGTTTTATCGGTATATGCGGGGCCTATTCCCTTTAGTGTCGAGCCTATTTTCGAGGTTCCTTTCCGGTGTTCGCTGGCGGCGTCGAGTATGCGGTGGGTTGGGAGTATGAGGTTGGCGCGGGTCGATATTACGAGCCTGCGGGTTATGTCGGGAGCGTATGGCGCAAGCCCGTCGATTTCGGTTTTGAATACGGCTGGGTCGATAACAACGCCGTTGCCTATTACGTTCATCTTGTCGGGATGGAATATGCCTGACGGTATGAGGTGCAGTATGTGCTTTATGTTGTTGAACTCGAGCGAGTGTCCGGCGTTTGGCCCTCCCTGGAAGCGGGCAATAACGTCGTAGCCGGGGCTTATGGCGTCAACAAGTTTGCCTTTGCCTTCGTCACCCCATTGCAGTCCTAAAAGTATGTCTATCTTCATTTTATTATAGCTGTAATGATACATTTTTTGCGGGCGTAAAGTAATAAAAATAGATTAAACGGTGTGTTTTTTATTAATTAATCTTTACATAGTAATAAAGAAAAAACCAATGATAACAGGTTATTATCATTGGTTTTAAAGCGTCTGAAGCCATGGAGGGCAGGAATGATGTTATTTAGCCAGATTTTTGATTCTGATATTTTTAAACTTCACCTCGGAACCATGACCAAGAAAGCCGATATGGCCTGTTTTGTTTTTCAGTCCGGGGTGATCGTTTTTATCCAGTGTTCCGTTATCTCTCGGGCCTGCAAGGTCTCCGTCAACGATTACTGTTCCGTTAAGGGTAATTTTAATTTTTGTACCTTCAAGCCTTACTTCTTCATAGTTCCATTCTCCAACGGGGTTGAGATAACCGCGTTTGGCCGGAATAACACCATATACCGACCCGTGATACTGATATTGTTCCAGTGTTGCATACACCGGCGCCGTATCGTCAAGTATCTGAAGCTCCATACCGGCATATGCCGCATCGCCGGTAAGAGGCGCCCTTACTCCAAGCCCGTTATTGGCTCCGGGTGTAAGCTGAAACTCAAACCGGAATATAAAATCGGAATATTCTTTTTCGGTGAAAAGGTTACCTCCATGTCCTGCTCCGGGTTTTATTACAATATTACCGTTTTCGGCTACATACGAAATCTTGTCTCCAATCCAATTATCAAGACTTTTGCCATTGAACAGCGATTCGAATCCTTCTGCTTTTTCTTCGTCGGTAAGATTGTATTCCCTGTCGTTAATTTCGCTGATATAGAGATCACGATAATACACCTTGCTGCCGTGCGCCTGCAGTTCTATCTGTTCAATTGGGAAGATTGGAAGTTTCCTGTCCCAGTAGTTTTCAAGAACTACATTGTCTGTCACCAGTTCTCCATTCAGCATCACCGTTACACGGTCGCCTACCATCTTAATATACATCGTATTCCATTCGCCCAGTTTGTTGTCGGCCACCTTCAGTGGCTTGCTCGGGTTTTCCCGGTTGTTATACAATCCGCCTGAACCTACCTGAGCTCCTGCACGTACACGTGCCGTATCCCACATCTGCACCTGCGGCGTACCGCGAAGATAGATGCCTGCATCGGCATCCTTACCGGAAGGATCGAGCAGCCAGTCAACATACATTTCAAAGTCGCCGTACTGTTTTATGGTGCAAATATTATCGTATCCCGGTCCGTCAAACACAAGACAGCCATTTTCCACTTTCCAGTCGCGGCGCATTATCTCGTCGGCCTTCACCTGTGCTTTCGCCAAATCGGCCGGTTTCATTGCCGCGCGTTTTATAGGGTTTTCTACGAGGCCTTTCCATCCTGTAAGGTCTTTGCCGTTGAACATCGATACAAATCCTTCGTCGGCAGGCAGCGATGCTATGTATTTATTAATCATTTCTCTTTCATAATCTGCTTCGGAGCCCCTCAATGCCGGCATTGCCTTGGTAAGCGCGTTTTTAACAATAGCCCCTTTCAGTCCGTCTGATTCACCCGATACCGGAAGCGCTATATTCATAATTGCTCTGGCGGCGGCGGCGGATGTTTCGACATTGTCAACATATTTTGCCGCAAAGAACAGGGCGGGATATGTTTTCAGACGTCCGGTTTCTGTAATTACTCTGTTCTTTTTTGCGCTGTTGTCGGCGCGATCCATTATTTTTCTAAGGAGCAGGAGTTTCTGGTCGTCCTGAACCGAGGCTGTTCTTATTTGCCTCATGTAACCGTCGAATGCGCGGTCGAAATAGATTTTTTCGCCCGTTGTGCATATATCATATAACGACGACGAGGCCGAATAGTCGCACCAGTTGATAAGAGCTGTAAAACATATATCTTTCATTGTTCCTGTTCCTTTCTCAAACTCTTCGGTTACGAGTTGAAGAGCTTCCTTCCCTCCTGTTTTGGCAAGAACCGGTATTAGTTTTACTTTCAAATCAGAGCCGGATGTTTTTATTGCACCCAGTATTATATCCGAACGTTTTGCGGCGTCTGTATTTTTCAAAGCCGCTGCTGCAAGAGCCGCCTGCAAATCTGCAATAACAGCAAGATCGCTTTCCGTTTTCAAAAGCTCTATAACCGATTCCTGGTCGTTAACTTCAACCATATTCTGCAGAGCATTGGCCGCTGCACTTTTTATCAATTTATCAGTAGCTGAAGCAGAAGGTGCTATCAAACGATAATACTGGTTATCACCATTCCACCCGAAAAGTTCAATTGCTGTTTTTCTGGCTGCATTGTTCCCCTGCGTTAATACAGCAAGAAGTTCCGGCATACTGTTTTTATCAAGAACCGTCATAAGAGCCGATTTTGCAGCTTCCTGATCGTTCGGGCCGGTAAACTGCGACATGTAAGAAATAAGCCATTTCGCCGATTCCCTGCCGCTTATCTGTGTAATGGCCGTAGCCGCTTCCACCCTTACAGCCTCATCGTTATCGAAAAGAGCTCTTGTAACAATTTGCGCGGAAGGTTCGGCTTTTACTGTGCCAAAAAAAGAAATCAACTCGGGTTTGGCCGCTACCGGAGCTTTTGGGTAATGAGCAATCCACAGGTTTACCGCGTCATTGCCAGCTGCCTTATGTGAAATCTGCAAAGCCGATACTCTATACGCCTTACTGGTATGTTTCAGTGCATCCTTCCACAGTTTCTGCGCTCCCATGCCATGAAGATTTGTGTAAATTTCAAGAGCTTTTGTTTTATAGTGTATATTAAGGTTGTCATTACATTTTGACATAATAAGTTTGCATATCTTATCGCTTGCTTTAACATTTCCGTTTTTTCCCAATGTTTCAGCATATTTAAGCAGCGATTCGGTTGCAGCTGTCAACTCCCACTTATAACCGGCTGCAGCGGCGGCTTCTGAAAGTATCTTATTCGCCCTGTCGTCTCCACTTAAAGCCAAGGCATTGTAGGCCGAAGCTTTTATATTATTATCGGAAGACGAGGATGCAAGCGCAATATATTCGTTTACAGCAATGGCGCTTCCCATAGCGGCAAGGTGGTTCATCATTGCAGGTGCGCAGTTTGTCTGGTTTTTAAGAGCTTCGGCAAAGATAGCTTCAGCAGCTGAAGGATCGGCAACAGCAATTACTGCAACAGCCGGTTCGCAAAGATCCTTGTCGTTTAAATACTTCGCTACGGCTTTTGCCGATTCGGCGCTGCCTATAAGCTGAAGTTGCTTCATAAAAAAATCTTTGACATTCTTATCCGAATTTTTCTCAATATAACTTATACACATGCTTTCCCACATCTTGCGATCGGTTTCCCTGCCTTTCTGCGACAGGTATCTCGACATTGTTTCTACTGCAAATCTTTGCGGTGTATCGTCGCCTGAGCCCGGCGGAATAATTTTGTCGCATATCTGTTTCAAGCCCTGTTCGCCAATAAGAAGTATATCTGCTGTAAGGTTGTCGGCCAGCTGTAAGTCGCTTGCAGGGAAACGCGCAAGTATATCAGCCACTTTTGTTTCAACTGTTCGTCTGTCCTGAGAATTGGCAATGGGAACGGCAACAAGCAGAAGGAGTATGATAAAAAAGTATCTATATGTTTTCATCTTATAAAAGTTTTTAGTTAATAGTTATTTTCAAACTCAAATTTTCCAGGGGCCTCTCATAGGCTGGTTTATTAACCTGTTGGCTCCTTCGTCATCAATAAACTGCTGTTTGACCGGATCAAATTTAAGATTTCTTCCAAGCCGCAAAGCAATAACACCCATGTTTACGACAGAACATGAACGGTGTCCGTTAGATTCATTAAGCGCAAATTTTTTCCTTGTCTTTACCGATTCCGAAAAGGTTACTATCTGATGTTCGGGGTCAGGAAGCGATTTTATCAGTTTGTCAACATCGGGTATTGTTGACCTGAGGCCTTTGAAAACCTTACCTTTCGGCCCTTCGATATACGCAGCATCCTTGTCTCTGTTTTCTCCATCAAGTATAATCTGACATCCATCGGCATAGGTATATGTAATTCTTCTCCACGAACCTACCGCATCGTAGTGCTGCTGTGGCGCATCGATTTCTACCGATATGGGGCCTGTATCGTCTTTGCCTAACATATACTGTACGGGGTCAAGATAATGCTGTCCCATATCTGCCAAACCTCCGCCGTCATAGTCCCAATAGCCTCTGAAGTTTGAATGAACTCTCGCAGGATTGTATGGTTTGTATGGAGCCGGCCCCAGCCATAAATCATAATCAAGTTCCGGCGGTACGGGCATTGGTTTCAGATTATATTCGCCGCTCCAGTAAAATTTCCAGTCATAACCTGTAATACCGCTTACCGTAACCTTGAGCGGCCATCCCAAAGCACCGCTGTCTATAAGTTTTTTCAGGGGTTTGACAGGGGTTCCCAATCCATAAAACTGGTCTTTAAAACGGAACCATGTATTCAGCCTGAACATCCTTCCATGTTTCTGAACAGCTTCAACCACTTTCATGCTTTCGCCAATTGTCCTGGCCATAGGTTTCTCGCACCAGATATCCTTACCTGCTTCTGCGGCTGTTTTAGACATGATGCCATGCCAGTGCGGGGGGGTGGCAATGTGTACAACATCAATATCGGGTCGTGCAATCAGTTCGCGAAAATCACGATATCCTGTTACGTTTCCACCTGCCATGGCAATTGCTTCTTCAAGATGTTTCGAGTCAACATCGCACATTGCCAACACCCGGGTACCTTCGTATTCAATATGGCCTCGCCCCATTCCACCAACACCTATAATGCCTTTTGTGAGCTGGTCGCTGGGAGCCTGAAAACCTGTCCCCCCAAGTACATGGCGGGGAACAATAGTCAATGCAAATGCGGCAACGGATGATTTCTTCAGAAAGTCGCGCCTGCCAAGGTTCTGTTTTTTCATAAGAAAATAGGTTTAAATAAGAATGCAAGTTTTATTGTAATTAATACGACAGAAAAATATTAAATAAAAGTATTGAAAATCTTTACTGTTCAATACTTATTTCACTTTGCTGGCATGTTCAATCGTATTGTATATCTATTTGTTTGTTTTAAAACCAAACATTATAGATACGCAACCGCTTGCAACAGCCCCCGGCTTGGTCAGCGAACCGGCTCTTATAACAAACTTTAACTGCTGGCTTGACTGAGGTTTAAAATCCCATGTTCGGCTGTAATTGTTTTCCTTGTTTGTGTAAAGAACGTTTTTGTTTGCATCCATTACAAGAAACTCAATATCCGGAAGATTAACATCTCCGCAAACGGCCACACGGTATTCCATATCGGAATAAAAGGTTTTATACAACTCGGCTTCTTCTCCTGCAACCAGTGTAGTTGCGTGATAATTACCGTCGTGAGTATAGGGTGCCAATTCAGGCAGGCAGTCATTTTTTGCAAACGCCTTACATTGTGCACTGGCAACTGCCGATGCTGACAGCAGCAATGCAAAAACCGGAGTTATTCTATACAGTTTCATTGTAGCGGTTATTTAATGAACGAATTTCTTATTTCATTGACAGTAGAGGCAAGTTCTTTAAACACTTCAGGGGTCATATCTGTTTTGGCTTCCGATTTCAGAATTGTTGAATTTGAGGCATTGTCTAATTCTGTGCTGACCGGAGATGCTGTTATCGTAACCTTGTCGAAAACAGCTTTCAGTTTATTAACCTGAGCTATCAGTTCGTCAATTGCCGGATCGCCCTGATTGCTGCCGAGAAGGTTAATAAGAATATCTAACGACAGTTTCTGGTCTATAATCCGGCTTGCTATTTTATCTCCGTTAAAATTATTCATATCAACAAGCCGGGTTGATATATAGAGGCCTTCGAGCCAGCCACCAACAAGCGTCATTGCTGCAATTGCAGGCTGCCCGTTATCTTCCAAGTACGAATTGGAATTGAGGAACGTTTCGCTCACAATTTCCATAATAACCTCATTGTTGTTGATGTTTTCTTCAAGCCTGTTGATGGTTGACTGGTCTATTGCGTCGAGAATGCCAAGGCCGTCGGCCATCTTTTTTGCCGAATTCATGTAATTTATAATTAGCTGTGTCTGTTCGTAGAGGCTTGCAACACTTAGGTCGCAGGTATAAATACCGAGGTTCAGCGCCATGCTTTTGTTGCTTACATACCTGCCCGCATTGTCAACCGGATTAAGCAGTGAAGCATCAAATTCTGCTCCTGCCGCCTTGAGCAGCATGGCCGATTCAATAGGCGAAGGAAGCGCATTGAATATTTTTTCGGCCTGTTTAATATCGTCATAAATCCCTGTATTTTCAGGAATATTAACCTTCAGTTCTTCCTGGGAAGCCTTGTTGCTTCCAGACCTGCAGCCGGTAAATGCAATTGCAGCAAAAAACGTAACAAGAAGACATACACGTGTTCCAGCATGTTTTTTATTCATAATATACTTTTTAAAATATTGAGATTATAATTTCCGACCAAGTTAGCGCTTTATTTTTATTTTTCAATATCTTCATTTATTTTTTGCTGTACAGATGACGAATCTGTACAGCAAACCTCAATATTCTGTTACCAATGACATAATTGCGTAAATTATTGATTTTAAGCAAATATGTCATATCCGCATTATGCCCCAAAACTTTGGGGTGAACTCTCGCAATGACGATGCTTGATACTGCAATCTGTCAACGTCTTTCCATGTCGGTTTCAATAAGTTCAAGCAGTTTGCCTGCTGCGGTATTTTCCGGAATATTCTTATAAACAATACCTGTTCCTCTGTAAATATGCACCTTACCGGGTGCGGCTCCAACACAGCCATAGTCGGCTCCGGCCATTTCTCCGGGTCCGTTTACAATACACCCCATTACTGCTATTTTCAGGCCTTTAAGATGTGATATTGCTGTCTTAACTTTCCTTACTGCTTCCGTAAGATTAAACTTTGTTCGCCCGCATGTGGGGCACGAGAGATATATTGTCCGTGTAATTCTTGTTCCGGTGCATTGAAGTATCGAAAATGCAAGCGACACTGTCTCGCCTGCCGATGCTCTGTTATTTGTAATACACAGGCCCGAAATAAGTCTGTCGTTCAGATATCTTCCAAACATGGCTGCTGCCTTTATGCCAAGTTCTTCAATATTGTTTTCTGCAAATGCCGGGTTAAGGATTATATTGTACGACAGATTGTTTTCATTCAAATCTTTAAGAAATTCATCAAAGGCATATTTTTCAATGTATGGGTTAATTTTGAATATTATACATGTTTTTTCTGAATCGAGTTTTTTTAACTGCTGAATTGAATAACATGAATCTGTAATAAAGAAACAAAATCCATCATGCTCCAATATGCTTTCATTTAATGTTTCGCGCGAAAAAAGCGGATATACATTATTTTTATCGGCTAATGATTTCCATTGATTATACGGTAATATTATTGAGGTTTCATCTGTATGCCTTTCATTATAATCTGAAACAATTACAAAGTCTGCATCGGCACATGTCTTTATATCTTTGCACGATACCGTATCTGCCATAACTGCAGGTGCATTTACTTTACTTAAAAATGCTGGTTTACATGCCTGTGAATTAATTTCTGCAATATGTTTGTTTGCAGCAATGCCCCGCGGATAGCAGTCTGCAATAATTCGTGCTGCGGGTATTTCATTTTCCGGATTTTCCGACAGTGAAACCCTTATCGTATCGCCAATACCTTCCGACAGCAGTGTTCCTGTTCCTGCAGCCGACCTTACTCTGCCGTCTTCTCCTTCGCCTGCTTCGGTAACTCCGATATGCAGAGGATACGACATGCCGTGTTTCTGCATTTCACCTGCAAGCATTCTCGTTGCTTCTATCATTATCGCTGTATCCGACGATTTCATCGACAGCACAAGGTTGTTAAAGTTTTCGGCTCTGAACACTCTGATAAATTCCATTGCCGATGCAACCATTCCGGCTGTTGTATTGCCATACCGTGTCATTATCCGGTCTGAAAGCGAGCCGTGATTTATGCCTGTTCTTATTGCTGTTTTATTTTCTCTGCATATGTTTATAAGCGGAAGCAGCCTTGTGTGTATCCTTTCGAGTTCTTCTTCGTATTCTTTTTCAGTAAGTTTCAGTGTTTCAAACGATGCGCGTTTATCTGCATAGTTACCGGGGTTTATTCTTACTTTTTCAACAATAGCTGCCGCTGTTTCGGCTGCCAGCCGGTTGAAATGAATATCTGCAATCAGCGGTGTATCAAATCCTGCACTGTGCAGCTCTTTTTTTATTACTGCAAGGTTTTCAGCTTCCTTTATTCCCTGTGCCGTAAGCCTTACAAAATCAGCTCCTGCGTTGATTATTTTTATGCACTGTGATACCGATGCTGAAGTATCTGCAGTATCGGTATTTGTCATCGACTGAATACGTACCGGATTGTTTCCTCCCATCGGCACATTGCCAATTAATACTTCAGACGATATATATGGATGTTTATATAGCAACATTACATCTGCTTTTGCTTTATTCTTATCTACTTTCTCTTTTCTACTGCTTACTTATGCTTTACTTTTATCTACTTTCGACTTTCTTTCTTCTACTTTCTGTTTTCGACAGTTTATTTCACTGTTATTTTATCTACACCCGGTGTTATTTCACCTACAACAGCTGTTCTTTTGTCAATATTTGCCTTTTTTTGCTTATATTTTATGTTTTTTTATCAATATCTGCTTTTATTCTGTTACTGCAAGCAGATAAACACCGTATTATACCTTATTCAGCAGGTTGCTGGCTGTTATTTTCGTCGGTATTTTCGATTTTTTTGACAATGTGCACATGTTTTTTCAGATTATTGAAGGTATATTCCTTCATCTTTGCCTTATTGTCCATAAACAGAATCTTTCCTATGCAGCATATCTCCGATACGCTGTCATACAACTCATTCAGTATGGCTGTATTATTATTTACTATCGCCTTACGTTCCGCAGATGCCTCATACTGTCGGTGGTTCAGATGCGATATTGTTGCTGCAGCGTCAGCAAGATATGCAGCAAGTTCTTCTGGCATTCCCTTTTCTTTCAGTGCATCACGGTATTTTGCAATATTTGCATTCACAAACTTCAGATTATCGAGCGCTCCCTCTGCGTCGCGCACTCTGGCACGCTGTTTCAGCGCTGTAAGGCCGAAATACTTCGCCGAAACCGGCACCGCCTCTTTACACATCATTATATATCCCTCTATACGCCTTGCCTTTTCAATTACAGTGTCCAGTTCTGCATAAAGCATCTCAGTAACACGCCTCAGTTCGTTTGTTTCCGACTTGGGGTTCACAAGCGCATCGGCCTCTTTAACCTTCTGTTCAAACGCTTTTATACCTTCCTCTCCATACACAGGCGAGAAGGCAGCAAAACTGCTGCTATCGCGCTTTATACTCGTTAATAAATATCCGCCAATTACAGTCAGCTCTTCATTTTTACAGCTGAATCTCTTTTGAATCATTTTTGCAGTCATGGTTTTTTAATTTAATGTTAAACAATTATTTTCCGTACTTCCGCCGTAAATATACACCACAATTATTATATGAACAGCATTTTATATAAATTTTTATGATTTATCATGATTTTTTACATAAGAACTCAACGGAAAATAGCAATCAATTTTACTTAACAATTAGGGATGTAACGGCGGAGGTTTTGAAAAAAGCAGGAGTACAGCCGAAACCCGCATCGGAAACATCAGCGAAAAAGGAAAAGCCGCCAAAAACGTCCAAGCCAAAACGTGAGCCTGCTCCAAAGAAGGAAAAACCGAAACCGGATAATGAAGTGACCGAATTACCGTTGGCGGTCGTATTCATCAAATCGTATTGCGGCTGGGCGGGTAAGGTGAAAACCAAAACGCAGGTGTACACCTTTATCAAACGCCTGCAAAAGGCTATTGCGGAAAAGAAAATACGCAAGACCTCGGAGTATGCCCCGCTGATTGTGTACATGCAGAACCGTCTGATTGCGTTCTACAACGACATGAAAAGCGGCACAAAGACGTATGAGATACCCGCCGCCAAACTTACTGAACTCAAAGAAGCGTGCAACATGCGCTGGGCTGGCCACGTAGTCATTGCAAAAACGTTCATTAACATCCTGAACGACACATATGTAGATATTAATTAAAAACTGCGCCAGTATACCAGATGAAAACTGCGCCACCATTGCCGTTTACACTTTCCCAGCCACCCAGCCATGAGGTGGGGACAGTTTGGCATGATTGATATTCTTCCTCTCTCATATCCGTTTTCCCTTATATTTAGCCTGTTTGCGTTTTTCTTCTACTACCGGCAGAATCTTTTGTACATCCTCCGGCTTATAGTAGGTCTTGTGGCTGATTTGGGTGTAAGCCAGCGTTCCGTTATCCCGAAGCGTTTGCAGGGTTCGGGGCGAAGATGTTTAATAGCTGGCATACGTCCTGATTGTCCATCCATTCGATACTGTCCCTGTCACCGTGTTGACGACAGAGGTGTTCCATTTTCCTTGTAAAGTTTTCAACTGTCGAGAGCATTGCCTCGAATGTTTCGGCTTCGATGTTGATAATTTCCATAAATACAAATATTTTAAGTTACTATTATTT
>JAITVX010000021.1 GCA_031285575.1 Bacteroidales bacterium | reverse complement strand
ATTATCAATATCTTCCATTTGGGCAGGAAGCTCCTGCCCAATTAAATTTCCCTCTGTGTCAGGTGTTTGAATTTGGGCAGGAGGCTCCTGCCCAAATTCAAATTCATTTAAAATATTGGCTGCCGAAAGAACTTTTTCTGATGTCGGTGCTTCCAATTCTCGGTCAGCCATAATTAACTTTTCTATGACTCTTACCGGATATAATTTGGCAAACTAACACATATATTTCAGATTTCTTGGCGAATAGCCTTTTTTCTCGGGATGCAATTTTCTAAGTGCTTCCGATGTTCGTTCAATGAACTTGCTTCCCCAGCCCAATAAAGTTTGATTATACAGGATGAAATGACCAACTTTCCAATAGTGCAGTAGCATTTGAACATTGGCGGCAGATATAAGTTTTACCTGTGCCTGTTCAATCTCCATGCTTAAAGCATGGATGTATTTATCAAAATCCTTTCTTTCCGGCTTATTCATAGTGTCAAAAGCGTATATTATGAGTTATTTTACTCTGTAAACCACTCCTTTATCGTTCAACTTGAAATTAAATTCTCTTGCTGGGGGAATCCCCGATTTTGTATAAGCCCAAATCACAAGTAAATGTTCAGTCGAATTTACACTCATAGTAGCCAAGTAAAAACGTTCAATAAGTGGTTCATTTTTAATACTTTCAAGTGCATCAATGAATTTTTCTTTATATAAAGTTGCTTCTTCCTCTGGCATTCCTCCGCATAAAAGTAATTCATCGACATCATAATCAATACTGTTTGCGTAATCTCGGCACGCCTATAAAAATTTATCTTCAATTTTTATAGGCTTAAATTTATACGTTCTGTTAACCAACTCCATCTTATAATAGGATAGACCTCTACCCTTTAGTTTATCCATAACAAACTCAACCTCTTTTTCTTGAGTCCGATATCCAAAGTAAATGCCTGTTACGGCTCTGTAATCAATATCAAATAAACCCTGCCCTTCAAATATAAGACGATATTCCTTCTCATGAAACCATGACACAGACTTTGAGCCAAGGCAAGCTTTGAGAACATCATTAGTGTCCCTACGATAAAGAGTAGAAAAATCCACATTCGGAACACATTCAACGTAATCAACATCAAAATCAAAAACAAATTGAAAATATTTGTTATGATTCAAGGATTCTTTAAGTATTTCAATGTCGTACTCGATTGCGAATCCAGTATGACCACTCGCATAGTAAGCCCATAACAATTCATCACTATGATTTTTACTTAGTGAATAGATTCCGACGTCGTTGAATTTTTGAATGAGACCATAATACTTTTCCCGAACTTTCGATGAGAATTCTTTTAATTGTTCCAAAAACAAAAAAACAGCGTCATCGATGAACAAACCTTCGGTTGGATCATTGAGGTCATCTCTTGTGGGAAGGTAAATTTGATTATTGACAATCGTATTTATATCTCGTTCAAAAATAGATTTCCCATCTTTATCCAAGATTCCAGTTCCTCCTCTATATTTATATCCCTTCTTACTCATGTGTAACACTTTGCGACAACCCGTTGGCAGGCTTGTCACCTGCAAATATACTCATAAAAATTACAACTGATTGAATTTATCCATTGCATTTGCTCTGATATCGTCTGCAATATCAATGTATGGTTTCATGGCTTTGTAATCGCTGTGTCCTGTCCATTTCATTACGACCTGTGCCGGAATACCCAAAGACAAGGCATTACAGATAAATGTTCTTCGTCCGGCATGGGTACCCAACAGGGCATACTTCGGCGTTACTTCGTCAATACGTTGGTTTCCTCTATAATAGGTTTCACGTACAGGCTCGTTGATTTCTGCAAGTTCCGCCAACTCTTTCAAGTAGTCGTTCATCTTTTGATTGGTGATAACCGGTAACACCTTATCGTGTTCAAAATGAACATCCTTATATTTATCCAAAATTGTTTTGCTGTGGTTGTTCAATTCTATAATTAGGCTGTCCGCTGTTTTTACAGTAGTTACCTCGATATGATTTTCTTTTACATCACTTCGTCTTAGGTTGAATACATCGGAGTACCGTAACCCTGTGAAACACTGAAATAGAAAGACATCCCGCACTCTATCGAGGTACCTCTTCGTTTCCGGTATTTGATATGCTCGTAGTGCAGTAAACTCTGCCCAAGTAAGGAATATCACTTTCTTTTGAGTGGTTTTTAGCTTGGGGGCGAATGTCTCAAAGGCGATATTGTTGTTATACCCTTTCTTCTTACTCCATCGAAGAAACCATTTCAAAAATCCCAGTTGTTTTCCAATAGTACTGTTGCGCATATTCCTGTTATCTCGGAGATAGTTCACATAAGAAGTGAGCTTGGATTCTGTTAATGATTCAAAGGTCAAGGTCGGATCGAAATCATTCAAATGATTTTTGGCTGCTGCAAATTTCTCATATGTGGCATCCGTCCAGTCATTCTGTACTCCCGATTCTTTTACAAATTCATCAAAAACATCTATGAGTATTTTTTGAGATTCTTTTGCTTCATTGGGTAGTTCGGTATCCAATTCTTCTTTGTTAGCCTTATTGAACGCATTTCTGTATTCTTGAGTAGCAGGCAAATGGTTATTCACTTCGAACATTTTAAACACCGCATCAGCTAAAGTTTCAAGCCTTTGAATTTCATTGTTAATTTCAAGGGCTGGAATTTTCTTCTTGCCGTGTGTAGTCCCTGATTTACACCTTTGTGTTTCAGTACTCCATTTTGTTATATCAACCCGATAACCCACATTGAAATCAACTTTGCCTGATGAAAAACGAATGCGTAGGCGCAGTTTTCCGTCAGAATTATACCCTGTCTCCGAATTGCCTTCTTTGTCGATGAAGAATAAAAGATTCCTTTTGATAATCATACTGTTTTTTATTTAGTCCTCGGATTGCAAATATAGGGACTAAATATTAGATATGCAATGATTTTATATGATTTTTTATGAGCAGATTAAAATTATTAATTCGCTGTATATTAACATGTTGATTATTTATGATGGTTTATTAAGGTTCAGGAGAAAGAGCGCTCCGCTGGAGCAGAAGGACTTACAAAAGTCAAAAGCGGACAAACCCTGTAAAATCAACGTTTTACAGGGTTTTTTCATTTCCTGAAGGACACCTGAAAGAGGGTCACCCGCAAAACCCTGTGTTTCTCAAGCATAAATATTCTTAAGTCTATATAAAAAGAATGTTGTGTCCACTACACCTCTCAGTGAAGCTCTAAGAGCCTTAATCTTTGCGTTGAAGGATTCGGCAGAAGCATTTGTAGCTCTGTTAATGAAGAAGTTTAGAATCTTATCGTAGTGTTCGTAACACGGTTGCCGCAATTGTGTTGAAAGACTTAAATTCAGATTCGGCAACCTGATTATACCACCTGGCCAAGCTCAGTCTCGCCGCATCTTTTATCGTGTTTTTGTTGAATATCATTCAGCTTTAAGGCTCATGTCAATGCTTTCAACATGATGTGTCAATGCTCCGACCGATATAAAATCAACTCCGCATTCTGCATAACTTCTGATGGTTTCGAGGGTTATGCCGCCGGAGGCTTCTGTTTCATATTTGCCACTTATCAGACTTACGGCATGTTTAACGTCGGCCAAGGAAAAATTATCAAACATAATCCTGTCTATGCCTCCGGTTTCCATAATTGTCTTTACTTCGTCAATATTGCGGGCTTCTATTTCAATTTTCAGGTTAAGATTATTCTTTTGTAAATAATCATTTGTAAGTGCTATTGCTTTTTTGATACCTCCGGCATAATCTATATGATTGTCTTTTAACATTATCATATCATATAAGCCCATCCGGTGATTCACTCCTCCACCTGTGCGTACAGCCTCTTTTTCCAGAAACCTGAGTCCGGGAGCTGTTTTTCTTGTATCAAGTATTTTCGTTTTCAATCCGGCAAGCATATCCGCATACTTGCGCGTACAGGTTGCTATACCGCTCATCCTTTGCATAATATTCAAAACCAATCTTTCAGATTTCAGGATAGATTGAACCCGTCCCGAAACATGAAAGGCAATATCGCCGTGTTCAACAACCGAACCGTCTTCAATAAAAGGTGTGAATTTGATAGCAGTATCGATAATTGAAAATATTTTTCCAGCTAATTCTGCACCGGCCAGAATACATTTTTGCTTGATAATCAGTTTTGCGCGGCCTTCGGCATTTTCGGGGATACATGCAAGCGACGAATGATCTCCATCGCCAACGTCTTCGGCAAGACTTGTTTCAACAAACTGTTTCAGAAGTTTATCTTCCATTGTCGGGTTCAATGCGTATCTGATGAATCAGTAAATCTTTGCCAATTGTTTTAAGCAGGAAATAGACCCTGAAATCACCTTTTTCAGTTTTCAGGTTGCCGATTGCATATTGCGCATCATTTTTTGCGCCCTGATGGCGAACGGTAAAACTCTTTACCTTGTATTCATTGAAGAAATCGCGCAGAACTGTTTCGGCAACATTTTTTTTATAGAAATCTTCCTTTTGAAGAAGCAGAAGTTCAACGGTTGAATTAAGATATTTTGACAGCTCGGTAACATTCCCGGCTCTTATGGCCATTGATATGCCTTCGGGTATTTTCGGCTGTTCCTGCGCTTCTGCAGTAAACGGCTGCAAGGCGATAAACAATACAGAAATAATTAATACGGTTTTCATTGCTGTTTTGTTTTAATAAAGACAGTTTAACTTTCTACGATGCAAATTTAATATTTATTTGTTATATGATATCGGTTTTACACAAATATTGTGTGTGAATTGTTGTTGGCTTTCACGGTAAACGCATGATGAAAAATGAAACTTAAAAGTGGTTTCATGTCCTCCATGAGTAGTAGTTCCCAATATCGGAAAGTTCTTCCGCAGTTTCCGATGCAGCACTGCGGCTAACATATAAGCTTGTACCCCTTGCCGTGAACGTTAAGTATCCTGAGCGAGGGGTCTTTCCGGAGGTGTTTTCTTAATCGCGATATGTAAACATCCATGCTGCGTGCATTGAAGTAGTTATCATCAACCCAGATGGTTTTCAGCGCAAAGTTTCTTTCAAGGATGTCGTTGCGATTACGGTAAAGCATGTCTAAAAGTTCCGATTCTTTTGTTGTAAGCTTATATTCGTCATCGTTTCCATAGCTCAACATCTGATTCATGGGGTCGAATATAAAGGCGCCCAGCGGATAGGGGTCGCCCTTGAGTGCCGCCATGGCATTGCCTGTGCTTGTTCTTCGCAGAATGGCTTCAATACGGTAAAGAAGCTCTTCCATAGAAAACGGCTTTGTCATATAATCGTCGGCGCCCGACATAAAACCTTCAATAATATCTTCCTGCTGGTTCTTTGCGGTAAGAAATATGATTGGGATATTATTATTCGACAGTCTTATCTCTTTTGTGAGGCTTATTCCATCCAGTTCCGGCATCATAATGTCGAAGATGCAGAGGTTAAATATGGATTTTGAAAATACATCAAGAGCATGGGTGCCTGTTCTTACAAGGGTTACATCGTAGCCTTTTGCTTTCAGGTAATTTCTAAGAAGCAATCCCAGATTATTGTCATCTTCCGCTAATAAAATTCTTAGAGTGTTCATTTTGTACTGTTTTTATCAGAAAAATTTATCAATTATAGCAATTTTATTTTTATTATCGTTCATTTTATTTCAGCTTGCGGTATAATTATTTTAAATGTTGTCCCTTTATCCGGCACGCTTTTAACCTTTATAATACCGCGATGTTTCTCAATAACCTTGCGGACGTAGCTTAAACCCAGCCCGACTCCCCTAACATTGTGTATATTGCCCGACGGCGCCCGGTAAAATTTCTCAAAAATACGATTGATATCGTTTTTGTGTATCCCGATACCATTGTCGGCTACAGTAATTTCAAATTCTTCGTTTGCATTGATGGTTGAAATGAGTATATCGGTTTTTTCCCTTGAATATTTAATGGCGTTGTCTATAAGGTTTGAAATTGCATTGACCATGTGCGTTTCGTCGGCCTTGATAACTGCATTTACAGCCTTAAAGTCTTTGGAAATTTTCCCCTGCCTGCTTTTTATCTGAAGGCCAAAGTTGTTTACCGCCTTGTCAATAATTTCATGAATGTTACAGTAATTCATATTGAAATTCATGCTTGTCCTTTCAAGAATGGCTATCTGCAAAACCTTTTCTGCAAGCTGTTTCAGTTTCTGGCTTTCGTCTGAAATAATTTCCGACAGGGCTTCTGTGTTTTTGTCGTCTTCGGGAATGGTTTTATCGAGCAGCATCTGAGAAGCCAGCGATATTGTGGAAATGGGCGTTTTCAGCTCGTGGGTCATGTTGTTGATAAAGTCGTTTCTTATTTCAGAAATCTTCTTTTGTCTGAAAATAATAATAAACGTTCCGGTTGAGAGGACTATCAGTATAAACAGAAACAGTATGGAAAATGCGCCAAGGTTTCCGGTCTTTTCAAATATGTACTGATTTTCCTGCAGGCAGTATAAAACAATCTGGTCATGTCCGGGAACAGGGTCGTTTGGGAAAAGCTGTATGATGAACCGGTTTGTTTCAGGTTTGTCGGCAAAGCCCGGCGTTTGCCATATAATGCCCTGCCGTCCTGAACGGACGGAAAATTCAAAGTCGAGATAAATTTCAACATCGTTAAGCGCAGCACGAAGCCTTGCCTGCAGAGAATCGAAGTCGATCCTGTCTCTTATATCGGGAGGATTGTTAAGCGTTTTACGCATTAAGTCTTCGAGGACAATGATTTTATTCGTTACCCGTCCCTGTATTTCCGAACGTGTTACCTGGGGCGAAGGGTCGCCTGTTTCGCCAAGCGAATATGGCGGAATGTTCTCTGCCGTAATAAAAATCTTATGCCCCGAGCTGGTAATTGCAACCATTTCGTCGGCCGGAGCCTCTTTTTCGGCCGGCGCTTCGTTGCGGTTTTCATGAAGTGTTCGGGCAAAAGGCGAATCGGCCGGCACAAAAACCGTTATGGAATCGGTTTCCGCTGGCTTTATTTCTTCTACAATGTTTTCGATGATTTCATTTTTTTCAAGGTCGAGAACAACCGATTCGAGCGCTTTGTTGGCCATGTAACGGAACTGCTGGTCGGTTACCGCAACTGCTTTTTCAATCCACGACACCTGTACCAGGATAAGCCCCGATATCGACAGGAAAAAGAAAACTGCAAGTAAAATAATGGCTCTGCGCTTCATATGCATGCTTAATTTTTAAGCGTTCGCAATTTACATTTATTAAAGTTATTTAACAAATAAACATGTTATTCTCAATTAAAATTTTAAAAGATGAAGAATATTAAGATCTCGTTAAAGTCTTGTTAAGAATGATGTTGGAACATGAAAATGTTTTTTTATTACTGTTCTCCTGTTTACATTTGCAGAGCAATTGGCACACTATTTGTAACAAACAGTATAGAGAGTTTTTTTCATAGGTTAGTTTTTAGGTTAGAACGAGAGGATGGTTTCAGAACCACCCTCTCGTTCTGTTATATCCATACCAGTATTTTCCGGTAGAAAACCGGATGTTTAATCGGCCAGCTTCAAATTGTTCTGTTTTTTTATCTTTGCCACAAAATAATACGCAACTTGAAAAACCGTATCATACTTGTATTTATTCCCGTCTTTGCGGCTGTATGCGCCAATTGCATGCTGGCGCAGGAGGTTCCGCATCCGGTGAAGAATACCGGAGTGTATGATTTTATTGACGAGCTTGCCGGCATCGGAATTGTTGAAATCAATTCGGCCATAAAACCATATTCGAGGCTTCTTATTGCCAAAAAACTGTCGGAGGCCGGCAGCAGACGCGAGCTGTTGAACAGGCGGCAGCAAAACGAGCTCGACTTTTATTTGAAAGACTTTGGAAAGGAGGCCGGCATGGCCGGTGGCACAGGGCAGAAAAGGCGTAGCGGTTTTGGCGGACAGTGGCCAAAGCGGAGGCTCGATTTGTTTTACCGGGAAGATTCGCTGTTTTCCATCACGGTGAACCCCGTTGCGGGAGCCGAGATGTTTTCAAACTCGTCGGGCAGGGCTGCATACTGGCGAAACGGCGTCGAAGCCAGGGGCTATGTTGGCAGCTGGGGTTTTTATGCCTCGCTGAGAGACAACCACGAAAAAAACCTCTTCGGCAAACCCGAATATCTTACGCAAAGGGAAGGCGGAGTGGTAAAAAACGGAACGGAATGGAGCGAAATGCGGGGCGGAATAACCTGGTCGTGGAAGTGGGGAAGCGCAGGGCTGATAAAAGACGCCCTGCAATGGGGTACAAACTACAACATGCCAAATATTTTCGGCGGCAGAAACCCCGCGTTTACACGGATAAACCTCAACATACGGCCGGCCGGATGGTTCGAGTTCAACTATTTTCACGGATGGCTCGACTCGAGGGTTGTTGACAGCACAAGGTCGTTTAATGTTGCAAACAGCTACGGCGTTAAGTACCGCAAGCGCTATCACAGCAAATACATTGCTGCAAACATGTTTACATTCACGCCATTTAAAAGGCTGAACGTTTCGGCGGGAAACAGCATTGTTTACGATTATGACAACGTGAATGCCGCATACCTGATACCGCTGTTTTTTTATAAGTCGATAGACCATTCGCAGACAATGGGGGTTGACAACATGAACTCACAGATGTTTTTCGACATAAGCTCGCGGCAAATAAGGAACCTTCACCTTTACGGCTCGCTGTTTGTTGACGAGCTGTCGGTAAAACGGTTCAAAAAAAACAGCGAATGGAATTTCCTGAGCTACAAGGCCGGCCTGAGGCTAAGCAACGTGCCCGTAAAAAACCTGTCGCTTACCGCCGAGTTTACATATTCGTATCCCCTGGCATACCAGCATTACCTGCCAACAACAACGTTTGAAACGGCATACTATAACCTTGGGCACTACCTGAAAGACAATGCCCGCGAATGGTACGTTGCGCTGAACTACAAACCGGCGAGGGCGCTCGATATTAACCTGTTCTGCACCGACGCCGTGCGCGGCCCCGACTATACCGAGCTCGGAGCCGACAGGGTGGGCAACCCGCCGCTGGCAACCGTAGCATGGCGCAACTCGACGGCAGGAATAAAAACATCGTACCAGGTAATTAACGACCTCTACACGTGGCTGTCGCTGTCATACAGCCATATCAGCGGAGACGCAAGATGGAGCCCGCAATATTTTTACGGATACAAAACCACCCTGAACGCAGGCTTCACAATGGGTTTTTAATATGCCCGGGCGCGATGCAGGCAGCATCGAAACGCCGGTAATTATTCACCCGAATTATTTTGACGTTCATAAAAATAGTTTCTACATTTGCGCGTGTTTAAAATTTCATTTACAAAAACAGAGAAACATGCAACCTCACACTGTCGGCAACACGCTTTCGTCAGTCGGCGCCGGGAAAATGCAGCGCCGCTGCCGTGCCGGAGGCTGCGAGAAAACGCTGTCGCGTGACAATACCCTTTTGAAGAGCTTGAAAACGCCGCTGTCGCGCAACAATACCGTTCTGAAGGCCTTGGAAACACCATTGTCGCGTGACAACACCGCTTTGAAGGGCTTGAAAATACCATTGTCGCGCGACAATACCCGTTTGAAGGCCTTAAAAACGCCGCTGTCGCGCAACAATACCCGTTATGTATATTATTAACCTTAAAATAAAATGAATATTATGAAGATTACACACATCAGACTGCCGCGTCTTAGCAACGACGAGCATTTCCAGCTCTTCCAGTTCCTCATTGCCCTTGTAAAAAGCATCGGCGCCGCCGTGCTTAAAGTAGAAGCAAGGTTTGCCGCCCTCGAAACGCTTCACCGCAGAGAAGACGAAGCGCTCAAAAAGATTACCAAAAGCGCCCTCACGGAGCAGATTAACGACGCCGACGCCGGTCGCGACGACGTGTTCCGCGGCCTGTCGAACGCCGTGCTTTCGGGCCTTTCGCACTTCAACCCCGCGCTGCGCCAGGCCGCCGAACGCCTGCAGGCAGTGCTCGACGCCTACGGCAACGTGGCCCAGAAATCGCACATCGCCGAAACATCGGCCGTTTACAACCTTGTTCAGGAGCTGAAATTGAAACATGGCGGCGACGTTGACCTTCTTGGTCTCACCCCCTGGGCTACCGAGCTTGGCCGCCGCAACACCACCGTGCAGACCCTCATTGAAAAGCGAGCCGACGAAAGCGCCGCCCGCCCGTCGCTTGCCCTGAAAGAAGTACGCGCCGAGCTCGACGAGGCCTACCGCGCCTTTGCCGAACTTACCGACGCCCTTGCCGTGGTAGCCCGCGAAAACGCCACCGCCGACGCAGCGGTTTACGACAGCTTCATATCGCGCCTCAACCAGCGCATCGACCTGCTCAACACAGCCAT
>JAITVX010000225.1 GCA_031285575.1 Bacteroidales bacterium | reverse complement strand
TGCAACATGCTGCACGGTGTGGCCGGAATAGTGTAAATAAATATTCTGTTCGTCAGCAACGGCGCCGGAGGTTGCGTCGGCCGACGCAAGTGTGCCCAAGCCCGTGGCGAAGGTTGCGTCAACCGACGCAAGTGCGCCCAAGCCCGTGACGGAGGTTGCGTCAACCGATGCAAGTGTGCCAAAGCCCGTGGCGAAAGTTGCATCAACCGATGCAAGCGTGCCAAAGCCCGTGGCGGGGGTTGCATCAACCGATGCAAGTATGCCCAAGCCGTTCGGCAATATGCTGTAACTAATTGATTGTATGCTTATTGGGGGGGGTAAACGCCACATCCGTCATTGTGAAACACGCAGGGTTGAAGCAATCCAGAGAACGTAACATGGATTGGCTTCAGCAACAGGTTGCATCGCAATGACGGTGTTGTTGTAATATGTCTGTTAAAAGGTTTCAACTGTTTTGCAGTGTTTATTCGGCGGTAAATGTAAATAATTATTTCAAAAAACAGCACCGGCACAAAATTATGCAGATGAAAATAAAACAAATATCAGTACATTTGCCCGCGAAAAACATCAATAATGGTTATCAGGTTTATAAATCAGGCAGGCCGGTACTTTCTTTTTCTGAAAAAGGTATTTTCAAAACCGGAAAAGGCGTCGGTATATTACAGGCAAACAATGCACGAGCTTGTTTCGCTTGGCCTTGCATCTACGGGCATTATTGCAATCATCTCTTTTTTTATGGGAGCGGTAATTACGCTGCAAACGGCATACAACACCGAAAACCCCATCTACCCGACGTATCTTATAGGGCTTGGCTGCCGCGATTCTATAATTCTCGAGTTTTCATCTACCGTATCAGCCCTTATTCTTGCCGGAAAGGTAGGCTCGAACATAGCCTCTGAATTAGGCACAATGCGAGTTACCGAACAAATTGACGCCCTCGAAATAATGGGTATCAACTCTGCGTCGTATCTTGTTTTACCCAAAATAATCGCCACCCTCGTGTTTAACCCGGTGCTTACCCTGATGTCGATATGCGTCGGTATTTTTGGCGGATGGTCGGCCGGAACGCTTTCGGGAGTCATAACATCCGAAAACTTTATTTACGGAATACAGTATGCGTTTATTCCATTCTATATAGTATATGCGCTTATCAAGACCCTGTTTTTCGCATTTATAATTACCAGCATTTCGTCGTTTCACGGATATTTCGTTGCAGGCGGTTCGCTCGAAGTAGGAAAATCGAGCACCAAAGCCGTAGTTTACAGCAGTGTGCTTGTGCTTCTGTTCAATGTTATGCTAACCCAACTCCTTTTGTCGTGATAAGGTTAAAAAACATCAGCAAATCGTTTGGCGGAAAGGAAATACTTAAAAGTATTTCTGTCGATTTCATGCCCGGTAAAACCAACCTTATAATAGGTCAAAGCGGATCGGGAAAAACAGTACTGCTGAAATCGATTGTAGGCCTGCACGAAATTGACGAAGGCGAAATATGGTTTGAAGACACACTGTTCAACAGGCTCGCCTTTAAAGACAAGAAAAAGATAAGAAGCGAAATGGGCATGCTGTTTCAGGGAAGTGCGCTGTTCGATTCGCTTACTGTTGAACAGAACGTCCGCTTTCCGTTAGACATGTTTACCGATAAAAGCATGGAAGAAAAAACAGACCGGATAAACTTCTGCCTCAACCGTGTAAACATAATTAACGCCAACACACTTTTCCCTGCCGAGCTTTCGGGAGGCATGAAAAAAAGAGTTGCAATTGCAAGAGCTATTGCATTAAACCCCAAATATCTTTTCTGCGACGAACCCAACTCCGGGCTCGATCCGGTTACGGCCATACTTATTGATGAGCTTATAAAGGAAATTACCGAAGAATATTCAATGACAACAATTGTTAATACACACGACATGAACTCGGTAATGGAAATAGGCGAAAAGATAGTATTCATCAGCGAAGGCGAAAAATGCTGGGAAGGCAACAACAGCGAAATATTAAGCGCCAGCTGCAAACCCCTTAACGATTTCGTGTTTGCCAATTCGCTGGCAAAAAAACTGAAGCCGTCATAGCCTGCATGTCCGCGCAGCGCAGTTTCGGTTAAGGCATATCCTTCTCGAGCGAGAAAATTCCTTCAGGCCCGACTAACTGCCGGCTACCGTAAGCCGGTTGTCGATCATGCGGTTGTTGTATTGCTGCATAAAGGCCCTGAACAGCATGGTAAATTCTTTCACCACATCCGGGTGTTCGGCTACAAGGTTGCTGGTGAGCATCGGGTCGTCATTGTAGTTGTAAAGCGCAACCGGACTGTCGATACTGGTCTGAAACATATAGTTGTCGCGATACAGCTGGTATATTCCGTTGCTGTGATTGATGGCAAAGCGGTTTTTGTCGAAACTGTTGTCGAGCGCATCGAATCCGAAGGCAAAATAGGGTTTGTTGTAGTGCAGGTAATTCAGTATGGTGGGCATAATGTCGATTTGCTGCGCTACACGCTGCGTTTCGAGGCCTTGCAGTTCGCCGGAAGGGTCGTAGAATATTATGGGAACGGAAAACGGGCCTGTTGCCGTGTGATTTTCGGGGTAGGCGAGCTGGTTGGTATGGTCGGCTACAAACACAAACAGAGTATTGGCAAACCATTCCATGTGCGAGGCTGTTTCAAAAAACCGGCGCAGTGCCATGTCGGTGTATCCTATGCACTGGTGTATCTGCTGCGTACCTTTCGGGAATCTGTCTTCGTATTCGCGTGGAATGGTAAAGGGATGATGCGAGCTTACGGAGAAGAGCGTTCCCAGAAAAGGCTGCTGCTTTTCGTTGAGTGTGCTGGCAAAGAACTGGAAGAAGGGTTCGTCCCATATTCCCCACATTCCGTCGAAGTCGGCGTCGTTGCCATATTCGTTCTTTCCGTAGTAATGTTCGAATCCGGCCATTTTTGCAAACGAGTCGAAGCCCATCGAGCCATTGGGGGCCCCGTGGAAGAATGAGCAGTCGTAACCATTTTCAGACAAAATGGCTGCAAGCCCCCTGACGGTGTTGTTGGCATATACCGACAGTACGTAGGGCTCGGAAAACGACGGTATGCCTGCGAGGATTGACGGCATTGCGTCGATTGATTTCAGCCCGTTGCTGAACGAGTGCCTGAACGTGTAGCTACTGCCTACAATGGAGTCGAGAAAAGGTGTATATCCTTTGTAGTTTCCGCCGTCGAGGTGCCGGTTCAGCGAGCCTATGTTTTCGCGGCTCATGCTTTCAAGTATAAATATCACTACGTTTTTTTTTCGGAAACCGGAGCCTTCCGCAGGTATGCGAACCGGCGAATAAAGGGTGTCGATATCTCCGGGGGTATAGTAGTTGAGCCGCTTGTATGTTATACGCTTTGTGGTACGGTAAATTGAGAATGGCGTATTGAGTACGATGCCTATTTCTACGGGCTTGTCGGTATAAACGGCGGCGTTGCTTATGGTTATGGGGCGTGTGCTGTGAGCAAAACCGCCGCGTACTCCGCCGATGCACAGGCCGGTTATTGCAGCCATGGCCACGAGGCACAACGGATAGTAAATATAATTGCTGGCAACAAGCGGGCGCGGGGCGATTCTTATTTTTCTGTAAAGCCGCATTAACATTATTACCATAACAAGCCATAACAGGGCGATATACCAGTAGTCGGCAATGAACTGCCCCATAAGCGAGAAGTTGCCTTTGTCGTTTGAAAATTCACGGAACACTGTCCAAGTTGTGCGCCGCAGTGTGAAACGGTAATATATTATGTCGATGCAGTTCAGTGCCAGGGCTACGGCGTTTGTGATTCCGAAAATCCATTTCATGCGCTTCTGGTAGCCGTCGGCGTGCCTGAACCGGAAGGGGATAATATTGCCCAGTATGAACAGAACATTGGTGTATATTACTGCTGCAAGGTCGAATTTAAGTCCGCCTCTCAGCAGTTGAAAAAAGTGCACAGCCGTCATGCCGGAAAACAGGCCGGTATTGAACAGGTAAAACAGTATCCGGCAAATGCTGAACATCAGCATTACAAACAGCAACCGGACAATAAGGGCAATGTATATGTTGCCGAAAACAGATTTCAGTAGTTTAGACATATTTGTATCAGACTTCTTCGGGAAAAACAGCAATCAATTTTTCTTACTTAACAATCAGTGAGTTTTGTTCGGATTTCTTTATGCAGGTACGAATTTAGTCGCTAACCCTGCTGCTTTCCGACCCGGCATGTCCACCTTTTGCCTGCATAAAACCCGAATGCAAAAGTACAAGTGATTTTTGACAAAAACAAAAAAACATTTTATCGCT
>JAITVX010000217.1 GCA_031285575.1 Bacteroidales bacterium | reverse complement strand
TTTTTCCATTTCCTTTCTGTTTTTATACCTGTCGTATGTACTATTTGAGGCGATAAGTAACTGATGCTTTGATGTTGGCGCAGATGATTATACAATCCGATAATTTTATGCACAAATTCGGCGGTTTCAACCAAAATTCAGCCATTCCGTTTTCAAAATGCCGTTTACCCGCTCGGTGATCGCATTTTCACGCGGATTCCCATTTGAGGAAAGTCTTTTCGTACTTCACGCCCTATGTGTAAAGTCTCGCCTTCCTCCACACCTCGACTTGTCTGGTGGTTACTCCGTTCATAAGATGCCTGACGGCTTTTGCCAAACAGTTTGCATAACTCTTTCATACTGTATTTGGGATAAGTTGATTTTACCTCTTGGATTGTTTGGCTCCGTATTTTTTTGGATATTCACGTGTAACTCCCGCTCAGCTACATCGATAATCTTTTCCAATATGATGGAACGTATCCGCTCGTGTTCCAGTTACGCTTTCAGTGATTTTAAACACAGATCTGCCGGATCTGTCTATGTCTTTTTTTCTTCTTACTCATTGACATCCTTTTTGACGATGCAAAAGCAGCTCTTTTGTTTTGATTCTCGGATTAATGACGCCTTCGTACCCAGCTGGCAATCGTGTCTCGGTTCACGCCAAACCTGCGGGCTATCACAAACACGCTTTCTTCGCTGTCAAAGCAGGTAGCCAATACCTTAATCCAAAAGTCTTCCAAATAATTCTTCCTTTATATTTGTCCCAATTGCTTTACTTTTTTTGTAAAGCTATTTTAGGACAAGACAGATTTATTTATAAAGATTTTGTTGTTTCAAAAAATCATCGTAACATTGAGTTTGAATTGCCGCTGCTGACAAACAGCGGTCAGCGATAGCCAAAAGAGGCAAAAATGTTTTTCGCTAAATCGTAACCTGTAACATAATCGTCTTTTATAAGACATTGAATAGTAAGGCATTTACGAGCATTGGTTCATAAACCTCTCTCCGTCAAGCTAGTGAGCAAAATCAAGTAAGGATCTGAATTTCAAGTGAATTCTATGCTTTTTATTTTTGGGTGAGGTGCAGAAAAATACGGTTTTGAGCACTTTTAATCTGCAAAACTGCGAACCGATCTTCAAGGCAAAATTTGTTAGTAATTTGGGCATAACATATTTCTATTCAGTGATATGTACTATTTTGCATAGCGACGGTTTCAACCATACTTCCTACGTTTATACCATCATTTAAAACTAAAAAACGTGTGGAAAGGAACACGTTCAACATCAGCTTTTACGTGCAAAAAACGAGGGTCGCCAAGAAGAGTAAATTACCTGTCATTATGCGCGTTACAATTAACGGTCAGAGGATCATAAGCTGACTTGTTCTATTTGATTATTGGAATGATTATTTTTAATTTTCTCTTCAATAAATTCCATAATCGCAACCTTATTATTGAAGTGAAATATTTCGGAGTTGTAAAATTTTATTTGGTTTCTATTACTGTTATTTCCTCCTTCGTCCATTCACACCATCCGGTTGATTTCGGTATCGGTTATATATATTATTGATACTTCGCTATTTGTCAACCTTACAAGGATATCCTAACTGTCAAAAACTGACAATGACTGTCGTTATGATAGAGGATATATTGGCGTTTATTGCCAGGTATGGTTCTATTTTCTCAAGAAGTCTGTTTATAAATAATATCTGAATAATATTGCTATGTTTGCATTAAAAAAAACACGATGGATTTATATAAAATAAATTGTGCTGTTGAAGGAAAAAGTGCCGAAAATGGCTTGAGTGCGCTTGCCGTAATGTTTCCGGGAAAGGTGGTTTTTACTACAAGTTTTGGCATTGAAGATCAGGTGATTTTACATAAGATTGTTACAAACGGTATTGACATAAAGGTGGCAACTATTGATACTGGAAGGCTGTTCAGCGAAACTTATGAGGTATTCTGGCAAACGCTCAACAGGTTTGACAAGAAAATACATGTATATTTTCCAAATTACAAGAGTGTTGAAAAAATAGTATCGGCAAGCGGGCCTTACAGTTTCTTCAATTCTGTTGAAGAAAGGAAGGAGTGCTGCAGGATAAGGAAGGTGCTACCTTTGCGAAGGGCCATTGAAGGGATGCGTGTGTGGGTGTCGGGGATACGCGCCAAACAGTCGAACGAAAGGGGACAGATGCAGCAGATTGAGTATGACGAACAGAGAAGAATGTTCAAGTATTATCCACTGTTTGACTGGCGGTTTGATGATGTGCGAAGGTATATTGATGAAAAGTATGTTCCGTATAACGTATTGCACGACAGCGGCTTTATGAGCATAGGCTGCCAGCCATGCACACGAAAGGTTGAGCCAGGCGAGGACTTCCGTGCAGGACGGTGGTGGTGGGAAGAAGGAGTTTCAAAAGAGTGTGGATGCCACGAAGATTAGCGTTTGCTATTAACATTATACAGTGTAAGTTTTGCAGATTAATGCCGGACATATAAAGGAGCTTGAAGACGAGGCAGTGTTTGTTGTGAGAGAAGCAGCGGCTCAGTTTGAAAACAAAACGATTCTGTTTTCAGGCGGAAAAGATTCTGCTGTTCTTGTGCATGTTGCACGCAAGGCTTTCTGGCCTGCCGCTGTTCCTTTCAGCCTTCTGCATATTGATACAGGTCATAATTTTGAAGAAACTCTGAGATTTCGCAATGAAACAGCGACGGCCTGCGGATGTGAACTGATTGTTGCAAAAGTTCAAGATTCTATTGATAGAGGAAGAGTGGCCGACGAGCATGGTATAAATGCAAGCCGTAACAGAGCACAGTCGGTTACGCTTCTCGATGCGATAGCCGAATATGGAATAGATGCTGCAATTGGCGGCGGGCGGCGCGATGAAGAAAAGGCAAGGGCAAAAGAGAGGTTCTTTTCGCACCGCGATGGGTTTGGGCAGTGGGACCCGAAAAACCAGAGGCCTGAGCTGTGGAACATATTTAATGGCCGTAAAAATATTGGCGAGCATTTCAGAATATTCCCGATAGGCAATTGGACAGAACTTGACGTGTGGCAATATATTATGATGGAAAACATACGTTTGCCATCGCTTTATTTTTCGCACAAGCGAAAGATTTTTTGCCGCGGAGGGGTTTATCTGGCATACGCCGATTTTATGAAACTGAAACCTTCGGAAGAAATATTCGAGGCCAATGTGCGCTGCCGTACGGTTGGCGATATTACATGCACAGGGCTAACTATTTCAACAGCAGCGTCAGTTAAAGAAATTATTGCCGAAACAGCAGCATCGAGAGTTACCGAACGTGGCGGAAGGTACGACGACAAAAGGTCGGAAGCAGCCATGGAAGACAGAAAACGTGAGGGTTATTTTTAATGTGATTAATTTTATATTTTGAGCGACATGTATAATAAGGTATCAGCAGCACCCGCAAACAGAAAAATGCTGAGATTTATTACAGCAGGTGGCGTTGATGATGGAAAAAGCACACTCATTGGCAGGTTACTGTACGACAGCAAGTCGATTTTTGAAGACCAGATGGAACATATCGTTCGCTCTGGCAAACGGCTTGGCAGGCGCGAAACAGATTTATCACTCCTTACCGACGGCTTACGCGCCGAGCGCGAACAGGGAATTACCATCGATGTTGCCTACCGTTACTTTTCAACACCGAAACGCAAATTTATAATAGCCGATGCCCCCGGTCATGTTCAATATACACGCAATATGGTAACAGGCGCCAGCACTGCCGATGCAGCGGTTATACTTGTAAATTCGCAAACAGGCGCCGTAGAACAGACAGCAAGGCATTTATTCATTGTGTCGCTGCTCGGAATAAAACATGTTGTGTTTTGCATTAATAAAATGGACATCAGGAAATGGAGTGAGGAATGTTTCAGAGAAACAGAAACCAGGCTTTTTAATATGGCAAACAGGCTCTATTTTGCTGAAACAGTCTGCATTCCGATAAGCGCCAAATATGGAGATAATGTTGTTGACAAATCGGCAAACATGCCATGGTACCGTGGAAAAACCTTCCTTGAAACTATTGAAGACATTAATATTAAAAAAGATGACACCTCTTGTAAAAAACGATTTCCGGTTCAGACCGTAATACGTCCTGATACAGAAGAATACAACTGCCGTCGCAGATATGCAGGCATGGTAGCCGGAGGCACGTTCAGGCGTGGCGACGCAATAGTTGTGCTTCCGTCGATGCAGAAATCGAAAATAAAAAGTATTGATGTATTTTCAGGAAACATTGACGAATGCACGGAAGGAGAATCTGTTGCAATAACTCTTGAAGACGACATCGACGTTTCGCGCGGTTGCATGATAGTCGGAACAGACTGCCTGCCGTCGGCAAGTTACAACATTAACGCTGTAATTTGCTGGTTCAACGAACGCCCGCCAAAGTATGGCGTTAGGTATGTTGTGCGGTCGAACACAAACGAAACCCGCTGCATAATTAAGGGCATTAACTGTAAATTTAACGTCAACACGCTGGGAATGGGCAGTTCCGATAACAACATCGTGATGAATGATATTGCCGATATTGACATCATTACGGCCAAACCGCTCTTTTTCGATTCGTACACGAAAAACCGCACCACCGGCAGCCTTATCCTTATCGACGAAGCGACAAACGAAACGGTAGCCGCAGGCATGATTTCCTGAATATCACGCACCTGCCACAAACGGCAAGGTTTGCGGTGCAGCCTGCTATCTTTTCATTATTTTTTCAGCAACTTCCATGTTACCGTCGTTGGGCGCCGGAGTGATGCCGAGGATGCGGCATACAATATTATATACATCAACGTTATTCATTTCTTCTATCCGGTAATTCTTTCGAAATGACGGGCCTGCGGCATAGAATATTGAATGGAGTTCGGGGTTGCGGTTGTCGTAGCCATGGGCGCCGCGGTTGGTCGAAGGCCTGTCGCTCATGCCGATGCTCCACGAACTGTCGGCTAAAACAACAATTTCGGGTATCCTTGGGTGTGAGCCGTAATGCCATCTGGCAGGCAGTTCCAATTTTTTCCATGCCCTTATCCCTGTTGTACGGTTTATGAGCATCAGTATGCTGTCGGCTTTTCCGGCAGCGGGACTGACGAGGAGAAAAGGGGTGCCCCCGGAAACGCCGGATATCATTCGTTCGGGTACTACGGCCTTGAGATTGATGTACCGGTTGGGACTTACAGATGCCATGCCGTGGTCGGAAAGGACTATGAGGTTTATTTTATTGGCAATGGGAAGCGCGGCGAGTTTTGTGCGCAGGTCGCCAAGGAGGCTGTCGAGTTTTTCGACCAGGGCGCCGGTTGCGTTGGAAATGGGGCCGTATGCGTGGCTTGTTGCGTCGGGCTCTTCAAAGTAGAGGTTTACGAGCCTTGGGCGCATGTGGTCAGGGTAGCCAAGCCATTTGACTACGGTGTCGATACGGGCGGCAAACGGAATTTTGGGATTGTATTGTTTCCAGTACGACGGGTATATTCCTCCTACGGGGGCTTCGGAACCTACCCAGAAGAACGCGGCAGATTTGAGGCCGTGCTTTTCGGCTGTTACCCACATGGGTTCGCCTCCGTAGAAAGCGGCGTCTTCAACGGAACTGCGGTCGATGCGGTAGTGGCGGCCAATTTCCTGATTATAGACCATGATGTTTACGAGGCCGTAGGGCCGGTCAAGGTCGGGGGCATAAAAGCTGTTGTTTATGAGGCCGTGATGGTCGGGGTAGAGCCCTGTAGCTATAGTGTAGTGGTTGGGAAAAGTGTTGGTGGGGAATGATGAGTACATGCGGCCGGCTTTTACTCCGTCTGTTGCAAGCCGGTTGAGGTTGGGGGTGTTGTAGTGTGTATGGTAGTCGGCCCTGAAAGCGTCGAAAGAAACTACAAGAAGGTATTCCTGCGGTTCTTTAGTTTTTTTTCTGTTACCGAAACCGCAGATTACTGTACCGGATATAACAAGGATAAACAGTACCAGGAGCCTTATTGGCTGTGCAGGTGAATACTTAGCTTTTGTTGACATGTTGCATATAATAAATGGTTCAAATATACTTTATATTTTTCAGGGCAAATGCAGGTCAACAAATAATTTAATTGATTAATAAAAGTCAGATTTTTAGTCTCTTTTCTATCTCGGTAATCTGATTACGGAAATGTTTATCTGTATCAATAAGGTTGTTAACTGTTTTACAGGCGTGAAGCACCGTTGCATGGTCTTTCCCCCCGATATGCGAGCCAATGCTTGCAAGCGAAGCTTTTGTAAGGCTTTTGGAGAAAAACATCGATACCTGACGGGCCTGTACAATTTCTCTTTTCCTTGTGTTTCCCTGCATCAGGTCAACGGAAATTTTGTAATAATCACAAACTGCTTTCTGTATATCGTCAATGGTTATTTCGCGTTTTACGGTGTTTACAAGTTTTTCGACCATCGATTTTGCCAGGTCAAGCGTAATTTCTTTTTTATTAAGGGTCGATTGCGCATAGAGAGAAATCAGGGCGGCTTCAAGTTCCCTTATGTTGTTTGTGATGTTAATTGCTAAAAAATCGAATATTTCATCGGGCAGTTCTATTCCGTCATTATATGCTTTCTGTTTCAGAATGGCGAGCCGGGTTTCGTAATCGGGTTTTTGCAGGTCGGCCTGAAGCCCCCATTTAAAACGGGACAGCAGTCTCTGTTCCATTCCCTGCAACTCTACCGGAGGTCTGTCGCTTGTAAGTATCAGTTGTTTTCCCGATTGATGCAGGTGATTAAAGATATGGAAAAAAGAGTCCTGGGTTTTTTCTTTTCCGGCAAATTCATGCACATCATCAAGAATCAGGACGTCTATCATTTGATAAAAATGCAGAAAGTCGTTTTTATTATTGTTCCTGATTGATTCTGTAAATTGTGTCTGGAATTTATTTGCATTTACATAAAGGACTGTTTTGTCGGGATGTTTTTCCTTAACAAGGATACCTATTGCCTGTGCGAGATGGGTTTTTCCAAGCCCCGAATCGCCATATATCATAAGAGGGTTGAATGCTGTTCCGCCAGGATTGTTCCCCACCGCTACACCTGCCGAGCGCGCCAGCCGGTTACATTCACCTTCAACGTAATTGTTGAAATTGTAATCGGAATTGAGTTTGGGATCAAAATGAACTTTTTTTATTCCGGGTATAATAAACGGATTTCTGATAGAGGATTGCGTAGCCTCAAAAGGAACATGAAGGGGTTTATTATTGATCTCTGTTTTGTTTCTTGATGGATATCTTACCGTATGCGGTTTGCCGTTTGTATAACTGGCATTATCCATAACTACATAGTATTCAAGCTTGGCCTCTGCTCCAATTTCGCGTCTGAGCGTTTTTCTCAGTATCTCAATATACTGTTCTTCAAGATATTCATAAAAAAACTGGCTTGGAACCTGAATCGTAAGAACATTCTTTTCAATCTTCAGGGGGATAATCGGTTCAAACCATGTTTTGTAACTGACCGGAGGAAGATTGTCTTTTATTATTTGCAGACAGTTATTCCAAATGTCAATATGAGATTTGTTCATTTCGTTTTACTTTTCTAAAATTCCTGATTATATTCTGACAGCAATATTGGTTAAAAAAAAAGGGTTTTTTTTTTTTTTTTACCCTTGATTTTTTCAGAAGAAATATATGGTTGTAATCATCAAGACATTATAGTAAGAAATATTTTTATCATAATTATTACGCTTATTATCAGTATTATGGCATTCTTGTAATTATGTTACAAGGCATTGCCGGGTTGTTATAAATAAAATTTATAACAAACGGCATTGAAATTTTTTATTTATGTTGCAAATGCAGACAAATAATGAAAAAGTATAAAATATCCATTAAGTTTACTAAAAAACAGACAGGTGTTATTTTCTGCCAAAAATTGAAAAGTGGACGTATTTCTTAGGATTTGCTTTCATATCGGCCAAAAGTGCATCGAGACTTTCAAGACTGCTGGACAGGTTTATATACAGCGTGTCGTCGGTCATCAGTTTACCGGCAGAGCCTTTGCCTGAGTTAAGATTGCCAATTGCGACAGACGCCTGTTCGAGGCTTGTTTTAAGATTGTTTACTGTTCCGTAAATATCTGCGGCGGCAAGTGTGTCGGTTATTCTGTCGAGGTTTGAAAACGTGTTGCCGAGTTTTTCTGAGTTTTCGGCCATCATACGCGAAAATTTATTTATGTTGTCCATCGTATTCTTTAATTCAGCTTCTTCGGAGTTTACAATTCTTTTGAGGCTGCCGGAAACTTTATTAAGGTTGTCGATGGTTTCGGTAATGTTCGTTTTGAATCTGTCGTCCATTATATTCTGCAGGCCGGAAGCAACCGAGTCGAGTGCTACGGTCAGACTTGAAATTTTGTCTTTCAGCGGGAGTATTTCTTCGTCGATAAGGTTGAAGATTGTAGGGGCAACTTTTCCGGCAATTGTATCGCCGTCTTCATAAAATCCGGTGCCCTGTCCGTAGATAAACTGTACTTTCATGCCTCCGAGGGGAGAAACCGGAACTATTTCGGCCACCGTGTTGACGGGCAGCTTGATGTTTTTTGAAACCGAAAAGGTTACAAGCAGTTTGCCGCTGGCTGCATCGAGGAATTTTACGGATTGCACTACGCCTACTTTAAAGCCGTTAACTTCAACCGGGTTTGATTCCGTTAATCCGCCCACCTTATCGTATATTGCATGATAATCGGCTTCTGCCTGAAATATGTCTTTGCCTTTGAGAAAGCTGTAGAGCCATATAAAAACAATTAATGTAACAATGGTGGTGGCTCCTACTTTTACTTCATTTGATATTTTCATCTGTATTATAATTTTATGCGAATCGACTGTTTATATCCGGTATTAATTGATGCCGCAAATGTATGAAATATGCAGAACTTTATCGTTAAAAAGATTTTGTTTCAACGTCGCGGATACCGGGTCGGAAAACAGCAGGGTCTGTGTTCCGATTCGTACCCTGTAAAAAAACATGTTTCAACTTTCATAATATCTTCTACATTTGCTGCGTTTTTCAGTCAGGAAAAAGATTTCAACACAATAAAAACAGAGCCGGAAATGCCATGCGCCATATATATACGCAGCCTGCAATCACGGGAGTACTTTCACAATGCTGTGAAACACTCCAAACAGCCGCAGACACGCTTTCACAATGCTGTGAAACCTTCACAACGGCCGCAGGCATGCTTTCACGGCACTGTGAAACCCTCCAAACGGCCGCAGGCACGCTTTCACAACGCTGTGAAACCTTCACAACAACCACGGGCACGCTTTCACAATGCTGTGAAACCTTCACAACAGTCGCGGGCATGCTTTCACAATGCTGTGAAACACCGCGCGGCAATTCAGAATAAAAACCACGAACTGTTTAATACCCGTTTGCCATGAAAAAAACAGCAAAACTGCACCTTAACCGCCTGCGCAACAGTTGCCGGGGCGTTATCATATTGCCGGTTTGCCTCACGCTGCTTGCGGGCTGCATGGAAGAATACGACCTTATTACCCCGGGCGACGCACCGCCGCGCCTTGTTGTTGAAGGGGTTGTTACCAGCCAGCCGGGGCCATATTACATAAGGCTTACCGAAAGCCACAACGGAAAAATTACCCCCCGCGGCCAGCCGTGGGTCGATAACCTGACTGCCGTAACAGACGCACTGGTTATTGTTTCCGACAATGCCGGCCAGGTTGACACGCTGATTCCCGTTAATGCCAGCGATTACAGGCTTGGCGGCTTCAGGCTTGGGTATGACAGTTCCGGCAGCGTATATGATACGGTATGGCTGCAGCAAGACCCTGGTGATTTTAGCGGCAACAGGGGGTTTTATAAAACCCGCAGCCTTGCCGGTATTCCAGGGCGAACCTATTCGCTGAAAATAGTTCACCGCAATAAAACGTATGAAGCAAGCGACCGCATGCCACCCGTGCCCGGCATCGACTCGCTGGGAGCCGCAAAAGTAATAACGCCGGAAGGAAAGAGTGATTATTACGCTCCACTGCTATATTTTGCCGAACCGCAGGAAACGGCAGACTATTATCTGATACAGCTGATTGGTGAAACTGAAGCCCGGAACGATTACGGCCAGGACCACTACTGGCCATTTTCAGTACTGTCCGACGAACATCTGCAACCCTACGTCAATGGCCTGCAGCTTAACGGCGGCACAAATACAATAGACTACGAAGGCCTTCCGGTTTACTGGCAGGGAGATATGTATGTAAGGCTTAACTCGCTGTCCGAAGAGGCATACATGTACTATAAGGCCCTTACGGAACAGTTTGAAAACGACGGAGGAATATTCCAGCCCTCTCCGGCGTCGGCGCCCACAAACATAAGCGCCGGAGGCCTGGGGTTTTTCCGCGCATCGGCAGTGTCGGAAAAAAGTCTGATTGTTAACGGCAACATGGGGGGCGACGGTACAGTGCTTGAAGTATCAACAGCAGAAGTAACCGAAATAACTGCAACCACAGCCGTTTCGGGCATGGAGCTGAATTTTTATCCACACGTGCATTTATATCCATTCGGAATATGCTGGAGCACAAAACCAAACCCCACAACCGACGACTTTGTTGTTACCATATCAACAGGCTATTATGACGAGCCGTGCAAGATGGCAAACCTCACTCCCGGCACCAAGTATTACGTAAGGGCATACGCGAAAGACCGTCAGGGCATGGCGTTCTACGGCAATCAGAGAGAATTTACCACCCTGCCCGAGGGTTAAAGAAAGCCCTGCTTCTTCAGTATGCCAAGAAAAGCTTCCGAGAAATGTTCATTATCGGCCTTTTTATACCTCACATCGGTAAAAACCTGGGCAAGCGTTTCCTTGCCGTTTTCGCTGACATACCTGAGCGAGTCGGCCCTCGATTCCCTGGAGGCATAATGCCGGTTTATGTCGTCGGCCGAATAGTCGCCGTAAGTTTCGCAGTGCACCACTGCTTCAAGCGGAAGCCTGTCAACCTGTTCGGGCTGCTCGGCCGGCCATCCGAGGGTGATGGTTGTAACCGGCACAACGCCGGCAGGCAGCCCGAGCGCCTCAATTATCCCTCCGGCGGTATATGTTGTGGTTCCGAGGTAACAGATGCCAAGCCCGCGAGCCTCGGCCGCCACGGCAACTGTTTGCGCAACGGCAACGGCGTCGATAGCCGCAGTAACAAACGACAGGAAGTTGTCATAACCCGGCTCGGCACTGCGCAGCCGGCACCACCTGTTAAACCTGTTGAAATCGGCGCAGAACGTAAGCGTAACCGGAGCTTCGGCAACCATCCTCTGGTTAAAATGAAAAGGCGCAAGCCGCTTCTTCATTTCGCCGTCGCGAGTAACAATTATACTGTAAACCTGCATGTTTCCTGTTGTAGATGCCCGGCATCCCATTTCCAGAATAGCGTTAAGCGTTGCATCGTCAACATCTTCGGCAGAATATTTCCTTATACTCCTGCGTTCAAGCAGAATTTTTTCAAATGACCTCATAATTTTATGTTTTTAACAGCCCGCAAAGCTATCAAAACAATTGCGCAACGGCAAATAACATGGAGTGTAATGATGAAAGCGTCCGCAGACCGTTTATTTCGTGGTGAGTCTGATTGTGATGATAGCTGTGTCGGCCGTTCATCGGGCTTTAAATTAACGGCCATTAGTATTGACGCTCCCCTAGTTCCTCGCTTTCAGAAGTACAGAAAACTTGTTCTATCGGTATATTGATTTTAACATTAAAA
>JAITVX010000191.1 GCA_031285575.1 Bacteroidales bacterium | reverse complement strand
TGTTCTCCCTGCTCGCCTTGAGGCCCCTGAGCGCCGTCTTTGCTGCACGAACACAGCACCGCCATGCCAAGAATAAGCACTGTTGCAAATAATCTGAAATTTTTCATAATAAAATAGATATATATGCGCACTGCACGTCGGATGCTCACTATCCAACAGGCCGTAAAAGTATAAAATATGCCGAATTTGCGCCATTAAAAAGCATTTTGTTTTTTATGAATGAACCTGCAAAACTGATGCTTAAAAGAAGAGTGAAATATTGCCACTGTTTTTATAATTTAGCAGCAGGATTATATTATGAAAATATCTGCAAAATACCATGCCTGCGGCATTGGCATGAAATTACGTTTATTTGCCGGCGCTTTAACTGTTTTATTGACCGGTCTGCCGGTGGCCGCACAGTATTACAACACCGGGCAGGACCCTGCATCGCTGAAGTGGCTGCAGATTGACACTGAAAAATTCAGGCTGATATATCCCAAATCTTACGCGCATGAAGGCATCTTATTTGCCGAAGCGCTTGACAAATCCTTTTCCCGCCTCGAAGTGCTTTTCTCGGGCAGCAAGTTCAGGATACCGGTAATAATACACAGTTACTCCGCCGAAACGAACGGCTACGTATCGTGGGCGCCAGGGCGAATGGAAATATTCCCGGCTCCGGGGCAGAACATAATACCATGGAACACAAAAGAACAGATTTCAATACACGAAGCAGCGCATGTTTACGAAATAACCTCGATGAACAAAGGATTTTCAAAAGCCATGAGCATGGTATTCGGCCAGCAGTTCACCGGAGCACTGTCGGCCATGCTGCCGTTATGGTACATGGAAGGAAACGCCGTTTTTGCCGAAACAGCCCTTACCGCATCCGGCAGAGGACGCGACCCGGCATTCCTCAACGAACTGAAAGCCGCTTCGGTTGACGGTAAACAGTTTTACTCCTACGACATGGCCGTAAACGGCTCCTATGCCCGCTACGTGCCCAATCACTACCATACAGGATACCAGATGACAGCCTACGCCCTTGCAAAAAACGGCATGCAGGTATGGAACAGTGCGCTCGACTTTACTGGGAAATATCCGTTCACCATCAATCCGGTTAATATTTCCCTTGCGAAAAGCGCCGGTACATCGAAGAAAAAACTGTATCACGAAACTTTCGACACGCTTGCCGCCGTCTGGAGCAAGGAAATATCGATGAAAAGCATCACAGCCCACACCGTCATCAACCCCGGCAAGCAGGGCGAATACATAAGCTATTCAAGTCCCGTGGAGGTTGCATCGAATAGAGTGGCAGCCGTAAAGGAATCGCTTGGCAAACCGTATGGCTTCGTGCTTATAGATACGGAAACAGGCAGTGAAAAAACACTGCATACTCCCGGACAAATGCGCAACCTTGCCATTTCGCACGGCGGAGGCAAAATAACATGGGTTGAATACAACCGCCATCCGCGGTGGGAGAATCTCACGTATTCAGACATAAAGATACTCGACATGCAAACCGGCAAAACAAGAAGTCTCTCGCGCAAATCGCGCTACTTTGCATCGGCCATGTCGCCCGACGGAAAACTGATTGCCGCCGCCGAAAACACAACAGCCAACAGAAACAGCCTCGTGATAATCGACGTCGAATTGGGCACGGTGCTGCAAACAATACCGGCGCCGGACAACGCAGTCGTTCAGCGGCCGCAGTTCGATGAAAAGGGAATCCGCATAACCTGCCTGGCGCTTGCCGGAAACCTCGAAGGCATAATAACATATTCACTCGAAAACCACGCCTGGGAAACCACTCTCGAATATCAGCCATACGACATCCAGTCGGCATGTGTGCACGGAGACACACTCCTTTATATAATGGCAATGCCCGGAGACGGAGCCGCTAACATATTCCTCAGAACACCCGGTAACGCAACCCTGCGCCTCACCGACTCGAAATACGGAGTAAAAGACCTCGCCGTTTACGGAAACACGGTTACCTTCAGCTCATACACAGCCGGAGGATACGAAATATGCCGCACGGAAACCACCCGCCACCTGCCCGCAGACGCCATACAGACACCCGCATCATCGCTGCTTATTGACCGTTTTCCAGAACCGCCGCCCGACACCGCAGCAACCAAACAATACACCCCGCAGCCATATAAAAAACACCGCAACCTCGTTAACCCGCACAGCTGGATGCCATTTTATGTCAACATCGACGAGCTGAGCCTTACCCAGCCGTCAATACGCCCCGGCGCAATGATAATGTCGCAAAACAGCCTCAGCACACTGACCGCAACAGCAGGCTACGAATACAGCCGCAACAGCGAAAACATTTTTCACACAAAAATCGAATACGCCGGCTGGCTGCCGGTAATCGAAACACAAATCGACGCAGGCCAGAAGCAGGAAACATACACCCCATCGGGCATAACCCCCTCCATGCAGCCGGTAAAAACAGGTCTGCGTATGCTCACCACAGTAAGAATACCTCTTGTTTACCACCGCGGCCGATATTCACAGCTCATACAGCCCTCGGCAAGTATTGAACACCGCAACAGCGCAATATACAGCGAAGAAACCATGAGCTACCGCAACGGCCGCACATCCATTGCCGGACGGCTTTACCTTGCAAACACCCACCGCAGCAGCCTGCGCGACATTTACCCCCGTATCGCACAGGTAATAGACCTCCGCTACGACATAATGCCCCGCTACTTCAGCTCAATATCGCTTCGCACGGCACTCTATTTCCCCGGTCTGCTGCCAAACAACAGTCTGCGCCTGCGCTACGAAACCGAAAAACGTCCCACAGCATCGCGCCTTGCAGTAAACAACCGCATATCGTACCCGCGCGGATACACCGGCATAATATCGCGGCACCTTACGTTCCTATCTGCCGACTACAGTTTCCCTGTTGTTTACCCCGATATAAATATTGCAGGCCTCGTATATGTCAAAAGGCTGCGAGGCACTCTCTTTGGCGACTATGCACACGGCCGCCACAACTCTCACTACCGCATCAGGCCCACCGGCACGGCTGAAGAATATGCCTACACGCCTGCTGCCACCTTCTCGTCGTTCGGATTTGAAGCCCTGGCCGACTTTCACGCACTGCGCCTCCCCTTCACTCTTTCTGGCGGAATACAGGCCGCATGGAAAAACACCGCATCGCCACCCGCACTAACCGTTCTGTTTAGCATCAACATCTTCGGCACGGCAATCAGCAGCAGCTACTGATGTGCAACGACGAACAGAATAGTTATTGCAGCTCAGGGAGCCAATATTGTATTGTTTTTTTCGACCACCATCCATACGAGGTCGCCCTGCTGAAAAACGGTGGTGTTGTGCGGGGTCATTATTGATACGCCTTCGCGTTCAATACCTACAACAAGGCAGTTGTGCTTCCTGCCTATTTCCGACTTGCCGATGCTCATCCCCATGTACGGAAAATGCTCGTCGATAATGAGCGACTGCAGCGCCACTTCCTTAATAGACTCCTGAAATGCAGAGAGACTGTTTTTGTTTTCAATCTTCTCTGCAAACGCACCTGTCTGTTCGTCTGTTCCCACAACGGCAATCCTGTCTTGAGGATAAATATATTCCGAACCTCCGGGTATGTAAATCTGACGGCTGCCTCGTGTTATTTTAATTACATTAACACCATAGTCGTTCCTGAGGTTCAAATCTTTCAGCATTTTGCCAACGAATGGAGAATCGGGCGAAACAACAAGGTTCGATATATGGATGTTTTTGTCTTTAAACTGGCTTTTAAACATGGCCCTAAGCGGATAGCGCTTTTCTTCTTCTTCTTCTCGCTGGTTGAGGTTGCTGAGAAAGTTGGTTTCAAGCCTCAGATACTGATTGAGGTCTTCGCGGAAAATAAGTATAAGCGCCAGCGCCGCCAGTGCTATTATGGCGCCAAGCACGTATCCGAAATTGAAGAGGCGTATGAGCACAAAGGTAACTGCCGCAACGGCTATGAATATCCTGAGCAGTATGAGGAATATGAGCCGCCCGCGGTTGTAACGGTTGTCTTTCCACAGGTTCATGAACAGCTCGGGCGAGTTGCTCTTGTTGGTTGCAAGCGCCAGTATAAAAGGCGACATGAGAAGTATTGTGATAACGGCCGACAGTATTGTGCCGGCAAGGCCGGGTATCTTCTCAATAAGAAAAGGCGTTATGTATCTGAATGAAAAAAGTATTATTGCTATAATCAGAACAACATAAACCATCATTCGCCCCAGATAGTTTCTTACAAGTTCTTTCCATTCGCTGGCATGGTTCACTATTTTGGTTCCGGCCGAGTAGAGGTTAAGGTATGCAATGGTTCTGTCGGGCAATACCCGGTGCAGCCATACTGCAAACGGCTCGGCCAGGCGAATAAAATAAGGCGTTGTGAAGGTGGTGATAACCGATACTGCAACTATAATAGGGTATATGAAGCTGCTCATTACGCCAAGCGAAACGCCAAGCGAAGCAATGATAAACGCAAACTCGCCAATTTGCGCAAGGCTGAAGCCCGACTGAACAGATGTTTTGAGCGTTTGCCCCGAAAGCAGTACGCCGAACGATGAGAAGCATGCCTTGCCGATTATCGTAACAAGCGTTATAATAACCACAGGCCACGCATATTCAACAAGAACCGCCGGATCGACAAGCATGCCGACCGAAACAAAGAATATTGCCCCGAAAAGATCTTTTACCGGTTTCAGTATATGCTCAATCTGCTCGGCTTCTATGGTTTCGGCCAGTATTGAGCCCATTATAAAAGCACCGAGAGCAGTCGAAAAGCCGGTTTTTACAGCCAGCGTTACCATGCCAAGGCACAGCCCTATGGAAATGATAAGCAGTGTTTCGTCGTTCATCAGCCTTCTGGCCTTTTTGAAAAAAACAGGCAGTATGTAAATGCCTACAACAAACCACAGGATGAGGAAAAAACCAACCTTCAGTATGCTGCCGAACATTATGCCTCCGGAAAAATCGTGCGTAACGGCCATGGTTGACAGCAATACCATCATCAATATTGCAACAATATCTTCAACTATCAGCGTGCCGAATACAATACCGGTAAACTTCTGGCTTCTGAGCCCCAAATCGTTGAAGGCTTTAATAATGATGGTTGTTGACGACATTGAAAGCATTCCGCCGAGGAACACACTGTCCATCGACGACCAGCCAAGCATCATGCCTATGAAATATCCGATAACCAGCATCGAAACAACCTCTGTAACCGCAGTAACAAGTGCAGTTGCGCCAACATTCATCAGCTTTTTTATACTGAACTCAAGGCCAAGTGCAAACAGCAGAAACACAACGCCAATTTCTGCCCACACACTAACGTTTTCGGTATCTGTAACCGTAGGAAATATGTGTATGTATGGCCCTGCAAGTATTCCGGCAACAATATAACCCAGCACAAGAGGCTGTTTGAGCCATTTAAATATAAGCGTAATAACTCCGGCAGAAATAAGTATCAGCGCAAGGTCTTTCATTAAATCGGGCAGATGCGACATATATTATATTATATGGTTAAATTTTGCAGCACGTTCAATTAACGTGCCGCAAATGTATGAACTTTGAATGAAAAATTACCCCCTTTTTTCCATTCCGCAGCGCAGCCGCATGCAATTTATTTATGCAGATGCTGTTTCCTGAAGTTTTTGTTTAACTTTACTGCGAAAATAAGTTTGCATACCATTGAAACCTTTTAACAGACATATTGCAGCAATACCGTCAGTTCTTCGGATTGGCTTCGCTGCAGCCGTAGAGCCGCAATGCATTGCGGCTCTACAAAATATGCTTAGCGTTTACTGCCCCGGCAACCGTCGGCACGCTTTCACAAAGTTGGGAAACCCTCAAAACAGCTGTCGGCACGCTTTCACAAAGTTGGGAAACCCTCAAAACAACCGTCGGCATGCTTTCACAACTTTGGGAAACCTTCAAAACAGCTGTCGGCATGCTTTCACAACTTTGGGAAGCCCTCAAAACAACCGTCCGGATGCTTTCACAACTTTGGGAAACCCTCAAAACAGCTGTCGGCACACTTTCACAAAGCTGGGACGCCTTTTGCGCAAAAATTTCTATTCAATAATATTTATTAAAAAACCTTACAGCTATGAAAATTATTAAACTTTACCTCCACAGCCTGCGCAACATGCGCCATTTCCAGTTCTT
>JAITVX010000062.1 GCA_031285575.1 Bacteroidales bacterium | reverse complement strand
AATGTATTCTTCCCTATTTTCGTCCCTGTATATACGGATACAAATGGGCACAGGATAGTGTTTTCGTCAATAATTAATGGAGGATAGACCTCTTTTAACTGCCGTGAGGTGGAACCTGGCGATGTTGGAAGTTTACCTAAAACACAGTGATCAAGTATTTCTACATTTTTCTTAATGATGGTATTTGGGTATATAATCACATAGTCGTGGATAACTACTCCTTCTTCTATAATTACGCCATCGTGAATGATCGCTGTTTTTGCCACTGTTGCTTTGTTGCTGATAGTATTCATTAGTTTGGCTGTAGTTTATTTTATGTTGCTAATAAAGAGGGGCTGACATTCTATGTGGCAATTTTTTGATTAGGCGCAAAAATAATCAAAATAATTTATAAACATAATTTTATACCACAGCCAATCTATTTTGTAATTTTTCAAGTTTAAATATATCGTAATCTCTGATATAATCTGCTTCGTCGTATTTCTCAGAGGCTAGAACCAAACAAGTAGCTCCCGACGAAAAATTTATTAATTCCCGCCAAATTCCAGGAACAATCAATAAGCCATAATAAGGTCTGTTGAGAGTAATGGTACGTTTCACATTACCATCGTCAATAATCACGTCAAAACTTCCACCCGCAGCAATAAGCAACTGGTGCAACTCTTTATGCGCATGTCCTCCACGCGACTCGCCGCCAGGCACATCATACAGGTAGTAAATACGTTTTACTTCAAACGGTATGGTAATATTGTTTTCTACAACGGTCAGGTTGCCTTGTTCTCTGTGATGCTTACCCAATTCAATAACACCACAATTATATACGGTAGATTTAAAAGCTTCTATCATCCTTTTTTTTGAATTGAATGTATTGATTATATTCCCTGATGTAATCATTTTCGTCAAACGAAGTGGAAGCCAATACCAAGGCTATTGAATTGCTCGAAAAATTTTCCATTTGCCGCCAAACCATATTGGGCACATATAAACCATAATGTGAACGATTTAGGTGAAAAGTACGCTTATCTTTTTCCTCCTCCAATATCACATCAAAACTACCCGACAGAGCTACAATAAATTCACATTGTTCTTTAAAAGCATGTCCACCGCGAGCGGTTCCTCCCGGCACATCATAAATCCAGTATGCTCGTTCTATTTTGAACGGAATCTGATTATTTTCCTCAATAAACGAAAGATTACCCCGTGCATCAAGTATTTTAGGCAACTCTATGATTTTTGTTTTCAAGCAATAAAAAGATTAGAGGATGTACTTATTTTTTTCAATGTAACAATAAATCATGATTTTGGCAATATGGCTGCAGTTTTGAACTTTTTACTGTAGTATGCATTGTATCTTCCGGTTGAAATTTCTGTATTAGAGTCATTTAAAACCACACACATGTTTTTTGTTTTTTCTCTACTGTAAATATTTTCGAGTTCCGGCAGTTTACGCCTGTCTGTGAAATTTTCACGAACAATAAATATGAACAGATCGGCAAATTTGCCTACAATGGCAGTGTCTGCTACCAAATTAATCGGAGTACTGTCAATAAACACGTAATCGTATGAATCTTTCAGTTTTTCAATCAACATTTTCAATTTATCGCCCATCAATAACTCTGAAGGATTAACCGGTACGGGCCCTGCAGGTATAATATCAAATCCGGGATAGAAACAATCTTTTTTGATAAATGTTGATTCATCCAACATCCCATTGTTTAACATATTGGAGATACCCTTGTCGGGAAAGCCTAATAACCGGCTAAGCGATGCTGTCCTCAAGTCAAGGTCTAAAAGCGCTACCTTTTGTCCTGCAATGGCAAAACTCATAGCTAAATTTAATGCCGTAAAAGTCTTTCCGGTACCTGACTCAAGTGATATAAATTGAATTACCTTCGTATCCTGCGTGCACATAAAGTCCAGATTCGTACGGACAATACGGAATGATTCATTCACCACATCCCAGCCATGTTCCTGTATAAGTGGTATCACTTTCTTTTTTGTCTGGGGAATAACTCCCAGTAGCGGAACAGTTAAATTATCAAGATCTTTTTTATTGCGAATTGTAGTATTAAGCGTGTCGCGACCCCAAATAATACCTGCCGGAATACCCATCCCCATAAATAACGCTAATAGTAACACCTTATTCCTTGAAGGTTTTACAGGTGTTTTCTCGCCCGAAGGCGGGCTGATAATACGCGAATTGGATGTGGTTACAATAAGCGACATTTCGTTTTCTTCGCGCTTCTGCATCAGGTAAAGATAAAGAGTTTCCTTTATGTTCTGTTCTCTTTCGAGAGTTATCAAGTGTCTTTCCTGCCCCGGGTTGGATGCTATATTTACGTTCATCTTTTCTTCCTGCGACATCAACCCCGACAGCTGCAGGTTGAGCATGGCTATCAGATTGTCTGTTGTATGGATAATTGACTGACGCAGGGAAGTCAGGTTATTGTTCATTTCAATAATTACAGGATTCTGCGCGCTGCTGTTTGTAAGCAGTTTGTTGCGCTGTATAAGCAGGTCGTTGTAATTGTTAATCGATAATACAAGCCCCGGATTATTTACTCCTGTTTCGTTTGGCAGCAGTTCTGTGGTTTTGCTGTTGTCGTTAAGATATTCGCGTATAAACCTCACAAGATTAATCTGGTTGTAAACATCCTGTATTTTTCCTGAATATTGCAGCGATTCCTGCATTTGCAGCGATGCCGTGCTGCGGATATCGGTAACCAGATTCCGGCTTTTGTACCGTGCCAGCCTGTCGTCTATTTCCGTAAGTTCCTGCGCGGTGATTGCAATTCGTTCATTGAGAAAAGATAAAGTGGTGACGGTTGCCTTGTTTTTTTCAGCTATCAGATTTTCCTGATAAACGGTTATCAGGGTATTCAGGAAGTCCTCCGCACGCTGAATGGATACGTCTTCCATGTTCAATCCGATAACGGTATTCAGCTTTCCCGAAAGTTCAACGTTCAGACTCTTTGAAAACGCTATGGCAACGCTGTTAATGTCGTTTTTCGATATATCAACAGGTGCATAGTTCTGGTTGGGCAAATAATACAGCGAAGGAGAAATCATCATGTTACCGGCAGGGGTTGCCGTTTCTTTGTTGAAATCGGTTGTTATGCTTTGCTCCACGTTAGACTGGTTTACAACAAAGTTCGACAGCTCGATTCTGCCGCCGGGCAGAATTTTCACCCTGAAGGAAAATGCTTCCGATTCATGAGAGCCGGGAAAAACAGCTATGATGGGCGACTGAGTGTACATATCCACACTGCGCAACCCTTCTTTCGTTACATAGCTGATGTCGAGCTTCAGACGCCTTACCACCTCCTGCACCAGCTGCGGCGAACGGAATGCCTCAATCTCGTTGTTTACGTTGGTATAAGACCTGAGCTGGCTGCGATCGCTGAATGCAGCAGTAATATCCTGGTTCTGTTCATTATCGAGAATCTGCACCGATGCCGTCCGCATATATTGCTTCGGGGACGATTTTATATACAGAACGGCAAGCATGCAGCATAATATAACCGACAGTGCAAACCACGGCCAGTATTTAAGGTATCTTTCCAGTAAAAGGAATATCTGAAAATCTTCGTTTCTTGGAGCAGATTGGTTTTCCATATTATTTTATTTTAACAGTATTATCATTGATGCTAATGAAATCATAACCGACGTCAGTGAAATCCATACGTTTACAGATCTGTTCTCATTTATTCTCGACCGGGCAGATGAGGTTTCATTTGGCTCTACATATACCACATCGTTTTGCTGAAGGTAATAAACAGGCGACGTCATCAGGGCTTCTGTACGTAAGTCCACACGGTGGAAAGCGGTATGGCCACCCGTTTCGCGGCGTACAAGCACATTGTCGCGCCGGCCGTAAATAGTCAGGTCGCCAGCCCTGCCAAGCGCTTCAAGCAGTGTAATTCTGTCGTCGTCTATGTTAAATGTACCTGGATTTCTTACTTCGCCAAGAACGGATATTTTGAAATTCATAAACTCCGTAGTAACAATGGCATCTAAAATCTGTCCTTCCTGAATAAACCGCTGTTTAAGCATGCTCGAAAGCTGCTCGCGTGTCAGCCCCGCCACTTTCAACTTTCCGAACACCGGATAGTCAATATTTCCTTCCATATCTACCTGATAACCTATCAGTCGCTGCTGATAACTGAAAGTCGCCTCACTGCTTCCCGCCTGATACTGCTGCAATGGAAGGTTGAACCCCATAGCCAGTTCCGGGTTTCTACTCGAAACAACTATCGACAGTATATCCTTAGGCTGAACAACAATACCAGCGTAAGCACCTGTCTCTTTGGTCATGCCGTCGGGGGCGTCCTGCATATAAATTACTTTCTTTGCTGTATTGCACGAAGCCATGATACAACACAGCAAAATTCCAATTATACGATTTGCTTCAACTTTCATTTTTCTGATTATACATTATTTATTTTTCTGTTATCCTTTTACCACTAAAAAACTATGCGCACCTTACGGCTTCGCCACCGTCAATCACATCCTTGAATACGACTGCATACTTCGTCTGGCAAACAGACAGCCCCGATACGCCTTTCATCAAAACCGGAAACAGACGCAGGAACCGTTTTCTGTTATTATATTTTATAACAGCGTCAAAGATATGTTACGAAAATAATACAAAACAAGACAAGTTTGACTAATGTAGTTTTTTCTTTGACTAACGTTGTATGCATATCGACCAGCAATAATCCGGCGCCTGCATTATCGATTTTCGTCATTCAAAAAGAGCCATTCGTCAAAACCATGCTTAAAAATGCACCCTTTTTTTTATACCTCCGTATAAGATAGCAAAACTATAAAAAGAAAAACTATGAAAGCGCCTATTACCGTAATCTGCATTGCTGCTGCATTAATACTGTCGATTTCAACAGTCAGTGGTCAGCAGTCGCAGCCATTCACACAGTACCTTTTCAACCGTTTCCTGCTGAATCCTGCCGCATGCGGTGCCGACGGATACGCTTCTGTCGGGCTTACAATCAAAGATCAATGGGCTGGTTTCGTGGGGGCTCCTACCAATCAGACCTTAACCGCACAGACACGGTTGCCGCGCGAAGGTCTTTTCGGAAAGCGTTCATCATACGGCACAAGCGGATACAGCCCCGGAAATGCAGGACTTGGCGTAGCACTGTTCAACGACATACGCGGACCCATACGCACCACCGGCAGCCATTTTACGTATGCATACCACATGGAAGCCCCGCAGGGACAGCTGTCATTCGGACTTACAGGCTCATTTTTTCAGCTGTACATTAATCGCGACAAGATAGTTACTGAGCTGGGATATGACCGGTATATTGACGCAAACCGGCTCAGCAGCTTTGTCCCGGAGGCGTCGTTTGGGGTGCATTATACCACAAACGACTACTATACCGGCCTTTCGGTTTCCAATCTGTTTCAGTCGTTTCTTACCTTTGGCGGGCGCAACAGCTACGATTACAGGCTCGAACGCCAGTACCTTTTGCTTGGTGGTTATGTGCTGGATATTAACCGCCAGTGGGCTCTGGTTCCCGGCACGCAGCTCAAGCTAAGCGAAAGAGGCGCCGCTCAGGTCGATGCCAACGTTATGGTATATTATTTTGACCAGTTCTGGGGCGGTTTTTCCTACCGTTCGGGCGGCGGTGGTGTTAACGGTGGCGCCAGCATGATATTCGGAGTACGCCACAAGCAATATTATTTCGGATATGCTTTCGACTACTCCATGAGCAACATGCATAAATATTCATTAGGTTCGCACGAAATAATGGTCAGCATTACCTACGGCGATGTTGAAAGGTTTTTCCGCTACAGACGCCGTTATGAATTCCAGGACAGCGAACAGCAATACAGAGGCAACACATGGATGAGGCGAAAGGCGGCAACATCGAAATAGTCTGACCTGTATAACAGGCAACATGCCGTGCTGCAGATGAAATACATCAGGGTAATCATTTGCAGCACGTATTGCTTTACACAATACTATTCGTATATTCGCGCCGATTTTGGCGCTGCAATTCCACAACCATGGAAAAGCAGTGAAAAGGGAATCAGGTGAAAGTCCTGAACAGGCCCGCTGCTGTAAGTTCCGCTGAAGTCTTTGGGCAATAGCTCGCTCCACTGTCCTGCGAAGGGATGGGAAGGACGCCCGGAGACGGAACAAGTCAGAAAACCTGCCAGATGAAAACAGTTACAAGGCTTTCGTGGAATGGAGCCAGGGAACAAAGCCGGCAGGCCGGAGATAATTCGGTCATATACCTGTTGTGCAGTTTACCGTTTCGTTTCACGACGGCTGTTTTAAACAGTTTGAATGAAGCGATTTTGTTTTTATATGCTCCTTGCCATTGCGCCTTGCGGTGCATCGGGTTACATTTTTGCACAAAACGTTGCCGATACCGTATTTGCCGCCGACGAGGTGGCTATTGGCGAGGTAACTATTTACGGTGTTCGCAGCAAAGCGACTGTGAGGGAAACGCCGCCTGAGCAGACTGCTGCAAGGGAGGTAATTCCGGTACAAACCCTGTCGGGCGGGGAGCTGCAGAGGTTGAGCGTTCACTCGGTGGCCGACGCCGTGCGCTACTTTTCGGGTGTTCAGATTAAGGACTACGGCGGCATTGGCGGGCTGAAAACCGTTAACATACGCAGCATGGGCAGTCAGCACACAGGGGTGTTTTACGACGGCATAGAGCTGGGCAACGCGCAGAACGGAATTATCGACATGGGGCGCTTCTCGCTGGAAAACATGGAGTCGGTGTCGCTTTACAACGGACAGAAGAGCGCCGTACTGCAGCCGGCAAAAGATTTCGCTTCGGCAGGCTCTGTTTACATGGCTGCTCGCACGCCCGAGTTTGCCGGCGGAAAGAAATTCAACATAAAGGCGGGCATAAAGGGCGGCTCGTTTGGCACCGTAAACCCTGCCGTGCTGTGGGAGCGGCGGCTGAGCGAGCGCGTTGCTGCGTCGTTTGGCGCCGAATATATGTACACCACCGGCAGATACAGGTTTTCGTACAGAAAGAAAAACGGATACGACACCACCGAGGTGCGGCGCAACGGCGATGTGCGTGCGCTGCGCATGGAGCAGGGGTTGTCGGGAAAAATTGAAGGCGGCGAGTGGAAAACCAGGGCATACTTCTATGGTTCGGAGCGCGGATATCCCGGTGCGGCGGTGCGCGAGGAACCCGGCATGTTCAGGCATCAGGACAGGCAGAGCGACGCCAGTTTCTTCATGCAGTCGTCGCTTAAAAAGCGTTTCGGAAACAGGTACAGCATGCTGCTGAGCGCCAAATATGCTTACGATTACCTGCACTACCGCTCCGACCCGCGCCTCGACGTTACAGCAATGTATGTCGATAACCGCTACCGGCAGCAGGAGGCGTACTTTTCGTCGGCCGGCAGCATTATGCTGTTCGACTGGTGGAGCGCAGGCCTTTCGGCCGACCTTCAGTACAATACGCTTTCGGCCGACCTTGCCGGTTTCGTGTATCCGCAGCGCTATACAGGGCTGACCGCCGCCACAACTGCCCTGCACCTGCGGCGCTTCAGGCTGCAGGCAAGCGTGCTGGGAACGTTTGTGAGCGAAACCACCCGAACGCCCGATGCTGCTGCGGGCAACAGGCACAAATATACGCCGGCCGTAGCAGCGTGGTGGCGGCCGTGGAAAGAAACCGACCTTAACTTCCGCGCCTTCTACAAGAAGATATTCCGCATGCCGACGATGAACGACCTGTATTATACGTTTATTGGCAACAAAGACCTGAACCCGGAATACACCACGCAGTATAACGCCGGCGCCACGTATGCAAGGGAGTTCGGCAGCCGGTGGGCCAGGCGCATGGAGGTGCAGGTTGATGCCTATTATAACAGGGTAACCGGCAAGATTATCGCCATGCCCGTGTCGAACCAGTTCAGGTGGACGATGCTGAACCTCGGCCTCGTTGAGATACGCGGTGTTGACGCGGCGCTGGCAAACGCATGGCAGCCAGGCACGGAATGGGCGCTTAACACCCGCATAAGCTACACGTTTCAGCGGGCGCAGGACTTCACCGCTGCCGCTAACAGCTACCATGGCGACCAGATTCCATACATACCGCTGCACAGCGGCTCGCTTGTTGCCGGAGGCAGCTTCCGCAGGTGGGGTTTCAACTACAGCTTCATATACACCGGCGAGCGCTGGAACGCAAGCGCCAACATAGCCGAAAACCGCGAGCAGCCGTGGTACACGCACGACGTATCGCTGTCGCACACGCTAACCGCCAGGAAGAAGGAGATAAGGCTGACGGCCGAAGTGAACAACCTGCTCAACCGGCAGTATGAGGTGGTGCAGTGCTACCCCATGCCGGGAACAAACTTCTATTTCAAAATAACAGTTAATATATAATGAGTATGACAGTAACACCGAACAAACACATTGCCGTGCTGCTTCTGTGCGTGGCGGCGGCGGCCTGCATGCAGGCGTGCCGCAAGGGCGAAGAGCCTGCCGCTCAGCCAACCGTAACCGCCGTTGCACCCGCAGCGCCGGGCGAAGAACCTATAAAGGGCTTCTTCCTGCTGAACGAAGGCAACATGGGCAGCAACAAGGCCACGCTCGACTGGTTCGACTACGAAACCGGCCAGTACAGCAAAAACATTTTCGCGCAGCGCAACCCCGGTGTGGTGAAAGAGTTGGGCGACGTGGGAAACGACATCCAGATTTACGGCGGCAAGCTCTACGCCGTCATCAACTGCTCGCATCTGGTGGAGGTGATGGACGCAGGTACGGCGCGGCACATAGCAACCATACCCATACCCAACTGCCGCTACATTACGTTCAGCGGAGGCCACGCCTACGTAAGCTCGTATGCCGGTAAGGTGCAGGCCGACCCCGGTGCACGGCTCGGATACGTGGCAAAAATCGACACCGCATTGCTTGCCGTTGTTGGCGAGTGCAGCGTGGGCTGGCTGCCCGAAGAAATGGCTGTGCGCGGCGGCAGGCTGTATGTGGCAAACAGCGGCGGATACCGCGTGCCCCACTACGACAGCACCGTGTCGGTAATCGACCTCAACACCTTCGAGGAGGTGAAGAAGATAACCGTAGCCATAAACCTGCACCGCATGGAGCCCGACAGCCACGGCAACATCTGGGTAACATCGCGCGGCGACTACGGCGGCGCCGGCGCCGGCATATACATAATTGACGGAAACGACGCCGTTTCATCCCTTCAGCTGCCGGTTGGCAACATGGCGCTGTGCGGCGATTCGCTCTACACCTGCGGCACCGTGTGGAACCACGCCACGGGCAGCAGCACAGCCTCGTTCGCCATTATAAATACACTCACAAAAAGCGTGGTGTCGAACAGCTTCATAACCGACGGCACCGGCGCCGCCATGCAAACCCCCTACGGCATTGCCGTTAACCCCGACACGCGCGAGATATACGTTACCGACGCCAAAAACCACGTAACCCCCGGCACCCTCTACTGCTTCGCGCCCGGCGGCACAAAGAGATGGGAGGTAACAACCGGCGACATACCGGCGCACATAGTGTTCACACGCAAAAAACTGATATGATGAAAACCGCCGTAGAGTTGCGACGCCCGTCGCAGGGTGTTTACGAAGCGCTTCGTAGGGTCTATACGAAGTGCTTCGTAGGGTGTTTACGAAGCGCTTCGTATGGTATCTACGAAGTGCTTCGTAGGGTATCTACGAAGTGCTTCGCAGGGTCTATACGAAGTGCTTCGCAAGGTGTTTGCGTGGCGTACCGTCATTGCGAGGAGGAACGACGAAGCAATCCATGTTATGTTATGGATTGCTTCACTCCGTTCGCAATGACGGAAAAGGAGTTTGCAATGACGGAAAAGGAGTTTGCAACGGCGGGCAATGGAGTTCGTCATTGCGAGACGGCACGGCGAAGCAATCCAGACACAACACCGGTGGATTGCTTCACTCCGTTCGCAACGGCGGAAAAAGAGTTCGCAACGGCGAAAAGAGTATTGAAGTTCTGTCTTCCCTGGAAGTCTGTTTTCCTGCTGCCGGCGCTCATCATGCTGGCCGGATGCTACAAAAACGACATCGACGAACTGAAAAACGACATCGGCAGGCTTAAAGAGCAGATGGCGCAGTATGAAAGCCTTCTGAATGCGCTCGACAAGCGGCTCGGCGTAACAGGCTACGAAACAACAGGCAGCCACTACGTAATAACACTCAGCGACGGCTCGCAGCTTTCGGTGCGCAACACCTCGGCGTTTGTAGAAATAGGCACCAACGGCAACTGGCACATCGACGGCGCCGACACCGGCACCCCGGCACGCGGCAACGCCCCCGCCATTGCCATAGGCGCCAACGGCAACTGGCACATCGACGGC
>JAITVX010000041.1 GCA_031285575.1 Bacteroidales bacterium | reverse complement strand
ATCCCCGCCAAACACTTATCTTTGGCGGGGATTACTGTTTTTGTTTTAACGGAAAGCCGTGTATTTGCAGTGAGAATGTTTAAATGATATGATTATCGAAAAAAACAAAGCCATAAGTCGGAACATTGCACGAACGGACTGCGAGCGCAGCGCAGCAGGACAAAGCAATCCGGAAAGGGCGCAACACCGGATTGTTTCAGCAACAGGTTGCTTCAGCAATGAATACCCCCGCACGGTACATGAGAGCCGCACGGGGGGGCTGTTTGTATTAACTTTAAAGCTGTATGAAATTCCGTGTGTTTGCCATGTCAATGGTATTCAGAAGGCTTGTTACTACCGTTTTGTTTATTTCAAACCTTGGCATGTTCTCAGCCAGCACTGGTTCAACCGGAGGTGCTTCAACTTTAAGCGGATCGACCGGAGAGCCGTTTTTATAAAACCTGAAGTCGAGATGCGGCCCTGTTGAAAGGCAGCTGCTTCCCACGTATCCGATAATATCGCCCTGCTTCACGTATGCGCCGGCAGCTATCCCCTTGCCATAGCGGCTCAGGTGCAGGTAGGCTGTGGCATACACGCTGTTGTGCTGTATTCTTACCATTCTGCCCGAACCGCCTTCGGTTCTTGCTGCCGTTACCCGGCCGTCGCCAATGGAGTGTACCGGTGTTCCGGCAGGAGCCGCATAGTCAACGCCAAAGTGAGGTCGCCTAATCCTCAGTATGGGATGAAGGCGCGATGAGGAAAACCTTGAGCTGATGCGCGAAAACTGCAGCGGAGCTTTCAGAAACGCTTTCCGGAGGCTTTGCCCGTCGATATCGAAAAAAGATTCACGCCCGTCCTGAATAAACGGTATGGCCACTGTAACATTGCCGGAGCGGTTAAACTGGGCTCCGTATATTTTCCCGATGCCAATCGACCTGTCGCCAATGAAAAGTTCTTCGTAGATAACCTTAAAGCTGTCGTTTTTCTGAAGGCTGAAGAAGTCTATTGTCCATGCAAAGATTTCGGACAGATAAACTGCAAGCGACGGATTCAGGTTTTTGCCGGTCATTGCATCCCACAGCGACGTTTCTATTGTGCCCGACGAGTATTTCAGTTCGCGGGTTATTTCCCTGTTATATACGGAGACCGACACGGAGTCGAGAAAGCTGAATATGTATGACGTTACGGGATTGTGTTCGTAAACAAGATACCTTGCCTTTGCTTCCTGATTGCGCTCGCAGAACAATGTGTAGTTTGCACCGGCCCTTACCTGCCTTACATCGAAAACAGAGCTGTAATTCCTTGCGGCAATATCTATTTCCCGGCTTGATACTCCCCTGCCGAGAAGAATATCGGAAAGCGAGGTGTTTGGCCTGATTCTGCCATGCTCGAGGTTGAAAGAGTCGGGTATTATTCCATACATGTAACCCTCGGCGGCAGGTTGTGATATGGTTGCGGAGTCTGACACGCCCGTTACAGGAGGCTCATGTCCGGTTCGTTGACTGTTGCAGGCTGCCTGTATTAAAAGGAATACTATGATGGACAGTTTGCCGAGTTTTTTTTCAATCATTATTAATTGCGCGAATCAGCAGTTAAATACTCTATAGAATAGACTTCTTCGGAAAATAAAATTTCAATACCATGTTCGTCATTGCGAACGCAGTGAAGCAATCCATTGGTATGCTTTTTCTGGATTGCTTCACTGCGTTCGCAATGACGATGCTGAATACTGCATTTGAAATAACATACTGCATTTTTCCCGAAGCGATCTATTATTAACAGATGGCAAATGTATAAATTTATTTTGAAAACATCCTGCCATTACCTGTCATTGCAATTAACTCTCCGCTTTGAGGGTTTGCCGGAAAATATCAAACTGGCGGGCGGCTTCCACTACCATTTCCTGAACCGCAAGACCATGGTCAATATCGGGAACAAACACTTCGCCCAAAGTGCCAGTCAGAAAAACATAGTGCGCATGAGCCATGGCCCTGAGCCATCCCGGCGGCACATGTGCGGAAGGAAATGAGGTAATATTCCTGTACATGCTCCCTACTGTTTTTTTTGTCCAAACTCCGGTGTCTTCAGAATAATATTCAAAACAGTCTGCTTTTGCCGATGCATACCGCAAGGCTCCATTTTCGGCAAAAAACTCAAGGACTATATCATCTCCGGAACCGGATGTGATTCTGCTTGCCGACAGTGTGCCGGCAACTCCGGTACCGGGATTGTAAAGCATTATCTGGCCAAACAGGTCGGAGCGTTTGTCAACATCGTCAAAACTGCCGGCCTGTATTGCTCCGTTAATTTTAAAGCTGCCCATAAATGCAATCAGCAGGCTGATTGCGTGCGACCCGAGGTCGGCCATGGCGCCTCCGTCGGGTGCCGGAGTAAGACGGTTCAGCCTTTTATTGCGGTATTCTTTTTTCAGGTAATCGGAGTGATAGTATTTAATGTCGAAATGAACAGGCTTGCCCAATATTCCTGATTTCCAGAACGACAGGGCTTCCCTTACGGCTGGTGAAAAAAGATACTGGAAACCGACCTGTATTTTCACTTCAGGCCTGCCGAGGGCCAGGCGGCTTATCGATTGTGCTTCTTCTTCCGAGGAGCATACCGGTTTTTCGAGGTATATCCGCCTTACGGAAGCCATATTTATTGCCGCCTTAAAGTGTTCATAATGCAGTTTGTTGGGGGTAAGCACAAAAACGGTATTTATTGTATCGTCGTTTACAAATTCCTCTATGCTGCAGGCTTTTTCAAATCCGTAACTGCCGGCAAATGCCTCTCTGCTTTCCTTCCGCGCCGAGCATGCTGCTACTGTTTCTATTGCAGGTGCATCGTTGTAGTAATATTTCAGCGAGTTGAGCGCCCAGGCGTGTGTGCGTGCTATTGCGCCTGTGCCAATAAATCCTGCCCGTATTGTGTTCATTACTGCGGGTGTTTATTTTACAAGGTTGATGTCGATTATCATTATTTCCGATTTGCCGGCTGTTCGCACGGGGTAGTTCCACAGGCGTATGCCGCTTGTTACAAAGAAATGAACATTTTCGATTTTTCTGTAGCCGTAGCTGAGAGGGTACATGTTGCGGATGATGAGGTTGAGTGGAAACATCTGTCCGCGGTGGGTGTGCCCCGACAGGTGAACGTCGGTTTTTGTAGCGGTAACTTCATTAAATTCTATCGGGCGGTGCGCCATCATTATTACTGGTAGCTGGCGTGTGGCCGTTTGAAGCAGTTGTTGTGGCGTTTTTCGCCGGCCGCCTTCGGGTTCGTTTCTTCCGGCAAGGTAAAAGGCGTTGCCGATGGGTATTACGGTGTCGCGCAGGAGTGTTATGCCGGCATTGGCAAAGAATGCGCCGTCTTCCTGATTGCGGTAGTGTTCGTGGTTGCCGAGTACGCCATACGAGCCGTATGTTGATGTTATCTGGCTGAGTATGTCGGTGCGGTTTTTCAGTTGTGCGGCGCTGCGGCCTTCAACAATGTCGCCTACGAAGAGTACGAGGTCGGGCTGGTGGCTGTTTACTTCGTCGGCAAATTTCTGTATGAATTTTTCGGGTGTGCGTGTGTCGATGTGGAAGTCGGCAGCGAATGCTATGCGCAGTTTGCCGGCGGGCGATTCGTGTGCCGGTATGTCGATGGTGTATTGTGTGGTGCGCACGGTGTTGAAGTTTATTGCTCCGGCGGCTACAATGACGGCTGCCGACAGTGCAATAACCGGCAGGCCGTAGCGTTTGATGGGGTTGGTGGCTGGCCGGCATTTTGCAGCGAGCATTGTGAGGGCGCGGAGGCCGAGAAAGATGTCGCAGACGAGTGTTAGCATGAACATGTAGAGGAGGTAGGGGAGGAGGTAGAGCGAAATGTTGTCGAGGCAGTGGCGCAGGGCGGTGTTTCCGACAATATCGGCAAGCGGATATATGGCGGCTATGGCAAGGTATGCGAGTATGTATGCTGTGCGGTATTTTTTTATTACAAAGAGGCTCCAAAGCCTGAAAAACATGTATATGTTGGGTATTGTGTATGCGAGCAGCATCATTGTGTGGAATGACAGATTCATGCAGTTTGCTTTATTATGTTATTTTATGAGCAAATGTAGTGTTTTTTTAAAAATATGTATGGGAACAAAACAAAAAACCCCGCACAACTACTCGAATGCTGTGCGGGGATATTTGTTGTGCCGGTAGCCGGAGCAGTTAAATACCTGTGTCGTTATCCCATAGTTCCCATTCGGAAATGTCAATATCGGGAGTCCATGCAATCGAACAGCCTCCACAGTCAACATACACCGTATCAAACAGCGGTTTTTGCTCCAAAATCCTGTACTCGGGAAACTGCTCAAAAGCATGCGCACATCGTATTTCTTGCGCACACTGGTGTTGAACTCAACATGCAAAACCTGATTTTGCTGCGGCGTTACACTAATAACCTTGAGTCTTTCCATATACATTATGTAAGAGGTGGTAATTTCTTTGAGACTTTGGTATCCAACATGTTCATTATGCCGGTTTGATACATGGCTGCCCATTCCGGCATGGTATCTTTATTTATAAGTTTACCCCGCAAATATACACCCTTTCGAGCAAGCATTACTGTAAAAAGAATAGTTCTCTTCATTCTGATTTAATTAATTATTATTACTATTACTTATTACATTTATTTAGTTTGTTATTGTTATTTGTCGTTCGTCATTGCGAGAGTTCACCCCAAAGTTTTGGGGCATAATGCGGATATGACATATTTGCTTAAAATCAATAATTTACGCAATTATGTCATTGGTAGGCGGTAGCCGAAGCAATCCGGGTATTATGTTGTTTATGATTCGGGCGACCGCTACGTCGTGTTCATCATATAAATCCCGGTTCGGACCATAAAAAACGTGTAAACATTTTTTATTGGTTTACACGTTTCGGGGTTGTATTGTTAAGTGGAACGTTATCCGAGCAGCCGTTCAACTTCAGCTTTCAGCGGGGGCAGGTGATTAATGACTATACTCCAAATGATACCGTCATTAATGCTGTCGTAGGCGTGGGCGACATAGTTGTCGCGTAGCGATAATCTTGTGGGCATTTTCCAGCTTGAACTCCGGGTCGGCCTGCAGGATACGCTTCGTTGCCTCGCCGACAATCTCCAACTCGCGCTCCACACACCGGCGTAGAAACTTTTCCTGTATGTATGTAATCATGGAAGTTGCGGTTCTGCCGAGAAACCTTGCCAGATAGGCAATCAATGGAGTTTATGGACTCTTTTATGTTCAACAGCGACTTGCGTATCTCGTCAGGCAGCATAGATTAACTGTTTTGTACGTTCGACACTCGCGATAAAGCAGGGATTGCGGAGCGTATCTTCCGTTACCAGATCTACTTTGCGGCAGAACAGGTCGTTCAACTCGAACATCAGGTCGGAATAGGTGTCGGCCAGCTCCAACAACTTCACTTCGCTGCTGAACGTGATGAGTAGGTCGAAGTCGTCTCTTGCGGCAGAGCCGAAGAGGTACATCCGTTCGACACGGTATTTCCTGCAAAGTTCCACCAGCTGCGGCATCTGTCTTTCACAATCGCATTCATACTCTTTGTGCTTTAATGTTACGGTCGCAAAGATACAACTTAATTGATCATTGACAATGGAGTATTGCGCGTATCGTCATTGCGAACCACAGGTTACAGAACGGTCGTTCAATATATGTAAAATGAACCTATACCGTCTAATGCCGCAAAACTATATCCTTGCAACATACCTCTCAATATGCACTTTACCGAATGCTTACCTTGAATTAATTATACGGGTAGTCGTTTTATTTATTCCCGTCTGTTATCAAACCGCTGAAATCGGTACTTTCCAGTAATCCCCGCCCTTGCGGTGCATCATGCTTTTGACCTTCAGATAGCTTGAATGCTACCGCAATGCTGGAGCGGAAAATATTCCGCGATCGTATCGTATTGCTCTTTTGTCAATTTCATATCGTCTTTTCTTTGCAAAGGATACGAAATTATGCGTTAACACACCCTAATATAATTTCCTGACAATTACTTAAACACTTCATCCGGCTTGGAGGGGGGATTGAAAATATTTGCCCATCGGTCTTCAAGTTGTCTCATTACCTGTTGCTGGGATTTGGTTTTGTCATTGTGGCCTGCAAGGTGGAGCACACCGTGAAGCATTACCCTCAGCATTTCATTGTCAACATCTACGTTATAGGCTTCTGCATTCAGCCTTACGGTGTCTTCGCTGATATATATTTCACCGTTGACTTTGTGGTCGGTGCTGTAATCGAACGTAATGACGTCGGTAAAGTAGTCATGGTTTAAAAATTCCCGATTTATGGTCCGCAGGTAATTGTCGGATGTGATTATGAAACTTATTTCGCCGGCAATTTTTTTTTCACTTTTTATAATTGCGTCAACTACTGCTTTCATTTTTTCCCATCCGCGGAACCGGTATGTGGTGTTGTCGTAAAAAATACGCAGTTTCAAACCGATATGTTATTAAATTCCAGAATAACTTCGTTTCCTTTTTCACTGAATCTTACTTCGTCGGCAAGTTTTTTCATCAGGAATACTCCACGTCCGCTGTCTTTTTCAATATTCTCGGGCAGTGTGGGATCGGGAATTTCGTTGGGTACAAATCCGGGGCCTTCGTCTCTGATAGTAACTGTCAGTTTGTCTTCCTCGCATTTCAACGATACGTCAACAAACTTGCCAGGCTGCGATTTATTGCCATGAACAACGGCATTGTTTACGGCTTCCATAACCGAAACCATTATTTTACCATAGCAGGTGTACGAAATGTTTTCCGAGGCGGTTATATCATCAATTGCTTTTTCAACAATTCTGAGATTTTCTGTGTCTGATGCTATTTTAAGTTTTGTTGTCATATTTGGTATCCTAAATTACTTCCTTATACGTTCAATTTACTTATTTTGTTACAAAAATTTTTATTTTTTTGCAAGCCACAGTTCGGGGTCGAGGTATTTCTGGTCGTTTTCAAATATCATAAACTTAAGAACGCTTGCAACCTTGTCGCCCGAGTCGGCAAAAACATCGCCCAGAGCCTGCCCTGCCGAAATAGCGTCGCCTGTCTTTACTTTAATGTTTACAAGGTTTGCATAAACGGAAAGGTATTTTCCGTGCCTCACAATTACTGTCATATTGGCGCCCGGAATAGAAAATATTTTTGCAACTTCTCCTTTAAAAACTGCTTTGGCGGGTATTGAGCCCGAACTTGTTATTTCAATGCCAATGTTGTCTTCGGTCAGGTACTTCAGTTCGGGGTGTTGCCTTACGCCAAAATGGCTTGTAACGATACCGCGGTCAACGGGCCACGGTAGTCGTCCTTTGTTATCTGAAAAGTTTTCACTTATCAGGCGCTGTTCGGGCGATATGGCAATTGTTTCCGCTTTTTTCCTCTCTTCTTCTATAAGACGCCGTATTTCGCTTTCGATACGTGCGGCTACTTTTTTCTTGTCTACAAGTTCCTGCGACAACTGGTTTCTTCTGTTATTCAGCGTCTGCACCATGCGTTGTTTGCTTTTCTGTTCCTGTTGTAACAGGGTGCGCTGCGTTTCTTCTCTTGTCCGCAGGTCGGAAACGTTATGAAGGTCGGTGTTTAACTTTTCTCTCGAATTTTCTATGTGTCCTTTAAGTTCACCTATAATCTCGGCTTCATTTCTCCTGAATTCTGCAACTTGCTGAAGGTATTTTACCCTTTTATAGCCCTGGTTAAAATCTTTTGCCGAAAGAATATAAACCAGAACGGGATAGCCTTTCATGGTTTTATATGAGTTTACAACAGCTTTGGCATAATCCTGTCTTAAAGCGGCCAAATCGCTTTCCATCATCAACAGCGCTGTGGTATTAAGTTCTATTCTGTAGTTAAGAAGCGATATTTCCTGCTGCATTCCCGATAAAACTCTTTCGCGCAAAACAAGTTTGTTTGAAATGATTGAAACCGACTTAATGCTTTCGGTTATTTCCCTTGATGTAGTTTTGAGCAGGTTATCAACATACGAAATTTCTTCGATGGTTTTCTTCCTCTGCGCCTCAAGTTCTGCTCGAGACTGGGCAAACAGTGTACCATGGCACAGACAGGATAGAAACAATATGGACAGCGCATGTTTCATTTTATCTCAATACGATCATAATTTCTTCCCGGAATAAATTCAATGATTGAGGCTGCATCAAATTCAATGTTTTTAATTGCAATTTCGACGGTGGCAAAGTTAGCGACTTTGGCAATTTTTAACTGCTTCGGGAGTATCATTTTTCCTTCTTTGTCAAAGTTGCCGAATGCAATCGAAATATATTCTTTCATAAACTCATTTTCTACTGTAATATTGTTGCATTTCCCAGTTTTGCAGTCGATAAAGTAATTAACAATACAGTCTGTTCTTATTTCGCGCAGAGTGGCTGTTCCTTCATTGCAGTCTGCCGCTGCCGGCAGTGAGGTGCTACCGGTTAGCAGATCTCCGAACAGAAGGGGAAACAGTACAGGGTCGAAACCATACTTCTTTTTTACGTTACGGTTCGACCCGAAATATAAGGTGCGGTTAATACGGTCGTTTATAAGAACGGTGTCGCCGGTAAGCAGAATACGCGCCGCCTCAAGCCCGCTCAAAATTCTGATGCTGACAAGGAAACTGTCGGGTTTTGCAAATCTGACAGACGCAATAAGTTTGTGCGATTTATTATTGCCGTCAATATTGATTTCGGCTCTCCGGATAAAAAACGGACGGGCCGTATAATTCAGTTCCGCAACATCCGACGCCATTACTTGCTCCATGTTTCCAGAGCCTGTCGCCGGCGCCGTGAGGACGGCTTTTTTCACCGAACATCCGGCGGCAGCCAGTAACATTACGATGACAATTATCTTTTGCCGCAATTTTCTATTTCGCTGTTAAGTTCGTACTTAGAGCTGTCGAGCTTCATGGCAAGCTGCCAGTTTTCAACTGCTTCTTCGCATTTTTTCAATTTCTGGAGAATAAAACCATAATGCTCGTAATGCTCCGCACTGACATTATCGCCCCGCGAAATAACCTGCTCCATTATTTTGGCTGCATCTCGGGTGTTCCCTTTTTTAAACAGCACCCATGCGTAGGTGTCTAAAAATGTTGCATTGCCTTTTTCGTGTTCAATAACCTTGCGCGACATTTCTTCCGCCTTTTTCAGTTCCATGCCCTGCTCGGCAAGATAGTACGCATAGTTATTGAGAATGGTCATATCATCGGGATTGACTTTCATTGCTTCCTCAAAGGTTTGAAACGTTTCAGAAAGGTTATCCATTCTGTAAAAAACCTCCGCTCTCATTGCAAGAACCTGCATAACGGCATCTTTATTTTCTCCCGCAAGTATGCCGGCCTTTCTCAGTTCTTCAAGCGCAACGTCGTAGCGTTTGTTCTCAAGGGCTCCATTTGCATACAGTATTTTCGCCAGCAGGGAACGGTTAAATCTCGATGCGCATTCTTCGCCGCGAGCCATGAGCATACTGAAATTTTTTGTTTCAAAATATCAAAGTAGCAGTTTTTCCCACGCATAATAGTTGTCGGGGTGCTTTGATATAATCTCTTCCAGCCGTTTAACTGCGTCGGTCTTACGGTTATTCTTGTCAAGCAATTCGGGTCTCAGCAGCAGTACTATATCGTCGTTTTCATAAACTGTTTCAAGAACCATTAGCGACAGGAGTGTCTGCTCAACTGTTTTGCCTGCAAGATTCGGCGTTGCAATTATTCTTGAAAAGAACGATACTTTTTCTTCCATGCTTATTTCAGCGTCAAGAATAACGCTACCGAGAACCTGAAACAGTTCATCGTACATTTTCTCGTCAAGCATGAAATTGCAAACCGACATTAATATTTGGGGATTCTGCGGGTTTTCTTCAAGAAGCTGCCGGTAAACCTCAACGGCTTTTGCCGTTTCTCCCTTTTTACTGTAAATATCGGCAAGCTGTGCATGGAATTTAATCTCGGCCGGAAACAGCTTAATTGCCTCCTGTGTTTCTTCCATCGCCACATCGAGTTTACCTGCCAGTACAAGGTTACTGATATAAGCCGGTGTGGTGTTTTCGTTTATTCCATACTTACCGTGGAGTGTTTGATGCACCCTGATTGCATTGTCGTAATCGCCTTTTTGCGAATACAGGTTGGCAAGGGAAACCTGAAGATTGTCGTCGCCGGGCGACTGTACAACGGCCTCTTCATACATGTAAATTGCGCTGTCGAGTTTGTTTTCCTGAAAATAGATACCGGATAGCAGGTTTGAGTACCAAATGTTTTTTTTATCGAGTTCCCAAGCGCGTTTCACATACGACTTTCCGTTACTTAAATCTCCGGAACCTATAAGTATTTGTGCCATCTGATAATAAACAGCGTCGCTGTTGGGGTTCATTATGCGGCACTGCTCCAGGTATTTAAGCGCCTCGCTCCCATTGCCCATCAGTTTTTGCTTCAGTGCTTCCGAATAAAGATAATCAAACGACGATGCGTCATATTTCAACGGTAGTGCCTGTTCGCTTTTCGCTGCTTTCTTGGCAGCACAGGATGCAAGCGCAACCACTGCAAGCGTAAAAAGGATTATCTGTATTATTTTTATCTTTCTCATTTTCCCGTATGTCCAAATCCTCCGGCTCCCCGGTCGGTAGTTTCCAAACTTTCAACCGCAGCCAGTTCAACTTTTTCATAACACGCTATAACCATCTGGCAAATCCGGTCACCGTCGTTAATCGTAAAGTCTCTGTCGGAAAGGTTTATTAATATAACGCATATTTCGCCTCTATAGTCTGCGTCTATTGTTCCCGGCGAGTTTAGAACCGTTATTCCGTGCTTGATGGCAAGCCCGCTTCTGGGACGTATCTGCGCTTCATAGCCTTCGGGCAGGGCAATATACAGACCGGTGCCTATCAGCGACCGCTGCAGGGGTTTCAACACAACCGGAGCGTCGATATTTGCCTTCAAGTCGAGCCCGGCCGAAAGAGGCGTTGAATATGACGGAAGGGGGTGCTTCGATTTATTTATTATTTCTATTTTCATTTCTACTGAATATTAACGTCAGGAAACCATCCCTGTATTGAGCGTAACCGATAAAAGCAAGTATGAGCAATGTATTAACGGCAAGTTCAAAAGCAAGATTTTTATATTTAATGCAATTGGCAAATATCGTAAATGCAATTGCAATAATAAAATATGGAATCATTTTACCCATTTCGTAGTTTACCCTGTAATGTTTTCGGGCAAACAGAAACGAAAATACAATCATTGTCCCGTATGAAACTACATGCGCCCAGGCCGAAGCCATGTATCCAAATACAGGTATGAACAGACAGTTTATGACGATGGTTATGGCTGTTCCTGTTATGGTAATGTAAACGGCATAGCGGGTAAGGTCGTTAATTTTATACCACACGCTGTGGTTAATATAAATGCCATATAGCAGATACCCCATGCTGATAATAGGAACCACGGCAAGTGCGTCGCGGTAGTTTGCTCCTATTATATATTGAAATACCGAAATATACAGGTTTATACCAAGAAAGATTATCAGCATCACAATTATGAAATACTTCATAACAAAGGCGTATGCCTGCCTGGCGTCGCGCTGGTTTGCCCTTTCAAAGAAAAACGGTTCAGCGGCAAACCGGTACATCTGTATGAATAAAGCCATCAGAACGGCTATCTTACAGGCGGCACCATACCTGCCCAGCACAGCCAGCCCCTCTTCCGGCCCAATCATCCTGCGTAGAAGTATTTTATCAACAGTATCATTAACAGACCCGCTCAGTCCGGCAAGCAGAAGCGGCAGCGAATATGTAAAAACCCTTTTCCACAGCGATGTGTCGAACGGAAACCTTGCCTTCAGTATAACCGGCATAAGCATAACCATGGTTACAAGGCTCGAAACCAGGTTGGCTGCAAAAATGTAGCCAACCTTATAGTCGGGGTTGTAAAACTCCCTGAACCACCCCGTGCTGTTTTCGTATATAACAGGGGCAATTTTCAACAGAAAAACAACCAGTCCTATAGTAATAATCACATTGGCTATTTTGATAATGCTGAAAAGCAGCGGTCTGTTTTCCTTCCTCAGCCGCGCAAACGGAATTGCCGTAAAGGCGTCAACGGCCACTATCACCGCAAACATTCTGATATAATCGTGATTGTCGCCATAGTTCATGGCTGCCGAAACAGGCCTTATAAAAACATTTACCAGCGCAATAAAAAACACCGACGTTACAAAAAGGCTCATCAGCGCCGCGCTGTAAACCTTTTCCGACTCGCCTCTGTTCTGAACAAACCTGAAGTAGCCGGTTTCCATGCCGTAAGTCAGCACAACCAGCAACACTGCCATCCACGAATACAGCTCCGTAACAACGCCATAGTCGCGCGTATCGGTAAAAATCCTTGTATAGAACGGTGTAAGCACTGCATAGTGCAGAAATCTCGGAACAATAGTGCCAAGACCGTAAACCAGTGTTTGCCCTGCAAGCTTCTTAACCTCTTTCACCTGATAAATAAAATGCAAATATAACTGTATATCGTTTACTAACGACTAAAAAAGAACGTTTTATTGCAAGACGAAATATTGTTTCCCCTGTTTGGCTATAAAACACCGTTATCATAGAACTCCAATATTTAGCTTCGCTAAGTTCGCAGTCCGTGCTTCGGTTATAAGTCTAATAAATACAGATAGTTTCCAAGCCCAATATTGGCTGATGCAAACAGTAAATTTATTTGCAGCTCTGAAAACGTCTGGCTGAATGTTGGTGTTTTACCATTAGATATGAAATAAATAAATGGGACATTTAAATATCTACTTGATATATTGCTTCATATTATTATTTTTATACATCTGGTTACCGCCTGCAATCATATTTACAGAGAAATCTCCAATTTTTTATCAAAACCCAGCAGTATCACAAATTGAAAAAATAATTCTGTAAGTGTTTCTATTTAAATAAATAATATTTTTATATTTGCAAAACTTTAAAAAACACTATTTACGATATAATTTATTGAAATTTAAACTTCACGGAAATGACTAAAGCAGACATTGTTAATGAAATTGCCAGGAATACCGGCATTGAAAAATTAACTGTGCAAACTACCGTAGAAACCTTTATGGATACGGTTAAAGATTGCATGGTAAAGGGAAACAACGTATATCTTAGAGGCTTCGGAAGCTTCATAGTAAAGAAAAGAGCAAAGAAAACGGCAAGGAATATATCGAAAAATACTACTATTATTATTCCTGCTCACAATATTCCGGCTTTCAAACCGGCTAAGTCGTTTATTACAGATGTAAAAAATAATGTTAAAAAATAACGTACATGCCAAGCGGTAAAAAAAGGAAAAGACATAAAATGGCCACGCACAAACGTAAAAAACGTTTGAGAAAGAACAGGCATAAAAAGAAATAAATTAGATTAATGGTCATTTAGTTTCATAATAAACCTAAAGGCCAAAAGGCTTTTAGGTTTATTTTATGTTTGTAAGGAATATTGCGTTTAGCATTCTTATTACGATTATTTTATTATTGTGGTTAATAAAGACTTAGTCATTAATGTTAGCGATTCGGAAGTATCATTAGCTTTACTTGACGACAAGTTGCTGGTAGAACTGAACAGCGAGAAACGTAACATTAAGTTTTCGGTGGGGGATATATACTTGGGCAAAGTAAGAAAGATTATGCCCGGGTTGAATGCTGCATTTATAAATGTAGGGTCTGAAAAAGACGCATTTCTTCATTACCTCGATCTCGGTGCACAGTTCAGGACGCATCAGAAGTATTATACAATGGCTCTGCAAAAGCAGGGAAAGGCGACTTCGGTATATAAATTCAAGCCGGAACCCGACATAGATAAAGCGGGTAAAATAACAGATGTACTTACCCAGGGGCAAACGGTAATTGTGCAGGTAACAAAAGAGCCTATCTCGACAAAAGGGCCGAGGCTGTCGTCTGAAATATCGTTAGCCGGGCGTAATCTTGTTTTGATGCCATACTCGGACAAAATTTCAATATCCTCGAAAATAGAAAGCCCGGAAGAAAAAGTACGCCTCAGAACAATAATACAGAGCATAAAACCAAGAAACTACGGAGTGATAGTAAGGACGGTTGCCGAAGGGAAAAAGGTTTCAGCGCTCGATACAGAATTACGCGACCTTGTGAAAAAATGGGAATCAGCATTCTATTCACTTAAAAAAGAGACCAAACTGCCGAGAATGTTTATTGGCGAAATGAACAGGACATCGACCATTCTTCGGGACATGCTCAACGCCACATTTACCGGTATTCATGTTAACGACGCAGCCCTGGCGGAAGAAATCAGGTTATATATCAAGGAAATAGCTCCGGAAAAAGAAAAGATAGTTAAGGTTTACAATGGAACGCTTCCCATCTTCGACCATTTTGGAGTAAACAGACAGATTAAAGCTCTTTTTGGCAAGACTGTTCCGTTTAAGCACGGAGCATACCTTATAATAGAACATACAGAAGCACTTCACGTTATTGACGTTAACAGCGGCAACCGGTCGAGGTCGGGAAACAACCAGGAGTCAAACGCCATTGAAGTAAACATGGAGGCCGCTGCCGAAATTGCACGACAGTTGCGGCTTAGGGACATGGGAGGTATTATTGTTGTCGATTTCATCGACATGCAGACATCGGAAAACAGGCAGATGCTGTATGAAAAGATGAAAGAGTTTATGAGTGCCGACAGAGCAAGGCACAGTATTCTGCCATTGACAAAGTTCGGAATCATGCAAATTACCCGGCAGCGTGTGAGGCCCGAGATGAGTGTTGTAACCAATGAAAAATGCCCGGTATGCCTCGGAACAGGCGAAACCAAACCTACCATACTGTTTGTTGATGAGCTGGAAAAGGCACTTGAATTTATTGTCGATAAAATAAAAACAAAAAATATAATACTAAATGCACACCCTTTTGTTGCAGCATTTCTCAAAAAAGGACTGATATCCACCCGTATAAAATGGAATATCAAATTCAGAATAAACCTTAAAGTGCAGGCCGTAACCTCGTATCACATGCTCGAATATCATTTTTTCGACAGGTTTGATAACGAAATAGACCTTGCTTAGTCTAAGGGTAAATGCATGGAATACAAGTATGTGCTAAGAGATGATGTTTTTTTTCTGAATACCATGCGCATCTTTGCAACAGGTAACGATATTTCAGGACGAAAATTAAAACATAATGATTATCCGTTATTTTGCCTGAATTGATTTTTGCAGGATACTGATGCTATCCCAGTCTGTCGAACAGATTCTGGCCAAAGTATCTATAATTGAATTTACAACAAAACTCATGGAGATAACTTTGCAAGTATTCAGGCCCGATGCCGTGAAATATATCTAACAGCATACGTTTGGCATTACTTATTGCAATATTGAACCCGGGACAGTATTTTGCCCTGCTATGGGATAGGAAAAGATGAAAATGCCAGTTTAAATATATGTTATTTAGAGAATTTATAATAGTTACTAATGGATAAACTAAAACATGAAAATCAAAATTTTCGAGACAATTATTGCACTATTTTTTAAATATTTATTTATAACTTACTCTACCTAATTTCAATTACCAAATATTTACTAATAATCTATATATTAGCTATATACTAAATTTATAAAAATATTTTTTACTGTATTTTACTTGCATATTACCGAACTTTACCGCATATTTGCAGAATATTTGTAATCACATTGTAAAATAACAGTCAAAAATGAAGCCAAAATATCACCGTACAAAATGCACGGTCAAACTGCAAAAATCCGCTTACCGCAATAGCGAATACTACCTGCTTGTAGAGGCTTACCCTGTTTTTGTCGAAAATTCCAACGAGCCTCAACGACAGTTCACTTCTTTAAACCGGATTATCACAACCCCTGTCTGGGATAAGGAACGCCCCACACGCGGCGGTAATTTCAAGCCCAAGCGCAATGCCGAAGGAGTTATCCAGTGTCGCAGCGAAACTGATCAGGAAGCCTGTAAATTCGCTGCAAAATTCTGTCAGTTGCAGCAAGCCGATTTCGATAACCGCGCCTTGTACCCCGAACTGTACGCACAAAAACAGGATGCCGACCACAAAGCCGACATTGATTTTTTACAGTACATTCGGGAACTGATAGAACGTCGCCGCTCGACAGTCGGTACAACCTGCCATAACCAGTGGGGTGTATTGCTGCGTATGCTCGAAGCATTTACAGAAGGTAAAACCGTGCGTTTCGGCGACCTCAACCAGCAGTTTTATGACCGGTTCCGCGAATATCTTTTAACCGAGCCGATGAACAGCGGCAAGGCGCTTTCGCCCAATACGCAAAAACTCTATCTGACCCATTTCAAGACCGTTTTGCATACCGCCCACAAAGACGAAATTCTGGCAGTTGACCCCTGCCACAAAATAAAGGCAATCAAAGGTGAAGAAAGCAAGCGTGTACACCTCACCCGAAGATGAGTTGCAGAAACTCGCCAACACCCCCTGCAACAGCGAGGACGCCCGCCGTACCGCCCTTTTTTCGGCACTACAGGCTTGCGCTATTCTGATATTGCCAAACTCGCATGGAGCGAAATCACCGGCGATGCAGAAAACCCGCGCATAGAATTTCGACAAAAGAAAACAAAAGGCGTTGTTTATATGCCCATTTGACTTCGTCTTCTTCCTTCGCACCTCAACAAAGTACAAACAAGTTTGTTCTTTGTGTTCGGTTTGTCGTCAGTTCGCCGCAGGCACTGGAACTGTGCGGCGAGCGCAGGGAAGCCGGCATATCCATTTTCCCCGCAATCACTTCGGGCGAACATATCAATCACACGATTGCCACATGGGTAAAGCGGGCGGGCATTGCAAAGCATATCACCTTTCA
>JAITVX010000024.1 GCA_031285575.1 Bacteroidales bacterium | reverse complement strand
TTGCGAGAGTTCACCCCAAAGTTTTGGGGCATAATGCGGATATGACATATTTGCTTAAAATCAATAATTTACGCAATTATGTCATTGGTAGCCGCAGGCGAAGCAATCCAGGTTATGTTATGGATTGCTTCCCGCTTCGTACCTCGCGGTCGCAATGACGAACATGGTATTGAAGTCTGTTTTCCGAAGAAGTCTATTATATAAAAAAACATAAAGAAAACTAAAATGGGATTATCAGGAGAAGGCAGCAGCCATATTTACATATTGCGGAAAACATTCACTGGATATCAATCCTACTTACTATTAACTTTTGTAATAGCAGTTCAAACCAAATGCCGTGCGAGGTTTTTTTGTTTCATACCCATGCACGGGCTTCGTATATTTGCCCCGATAATATTTTGAAAAATGGAAAGATATATATGCAATAATGTATATGTGCCGCTAAGGTCGGGGCCAAGCCACAAGTCGGAAATGCTTAGCCAGATGCTTTTTGGCGAAAAATATTCTGTTATCGGCGCTGCCGGCTCGTGGATAAAAATTGAAACGGCGTTTGACAGGTATCGAGGCTGGATAGACGCCTGCCACAATAGCTTAACGCCATGCAGCGGCGATGGTAAGGGATTTGTTCTGAACAGCCCCCTTGCATGCCTGTGTGAAGATAAAACGCCGATAACGCTTGAGGCAGGATGCGAAATATACAGTCCCGACTTTGCAGGCGGAACGTTCAGCATTGCCGGCAGTACCTTCACCGTTACAGGCGGGCTTCACATAAACCATATAACCGTCGATGAATCTGTTTCCGAAACAGCCACCCGCTTCCTTAACTCCCCCTACCTGTGGGGCGGAAGGGTTCCTTCCGGTATCGACTGTTCGGGCTTCACGCAGCTTGTTTTCAAGATACACGGCGTTGCAATTGCCCGCGACAGCTGGCAGCAGGCAGGCGAAGGCCTGCCCGTTGGCTTCATAAATGACGCCCGGGCGGGCGACCTGGCATTTTTCGATAACGACCTGGGGCAAATTACCCACACGGGAATGATACTGTCGCCAGGGCTTGTAATACATGCCTCGGGCAGTGTACGTATCGACCCGGTTGACCATCATGGAATTTTCAGGAAAGAAACAGGCAGCTACTCGCACAGGCTGAGAACAATCCGCAGAATATTATGCACATAAAGCCATGAAAGCTGCATGCCTGCTTCATAGCTTTCTGTGCATGGTGTTTACAGCGGTTTCACCGGAATGCAGATTTCCACGTCGAACCGGCGGTGCCTGTCTTCCTCAACAGAATTGTGATACAGTTCGTAGCAGTTTCCGCAGGGCTGGTAGCCGCTCTCGGTGAGCCATACGCATACGGTGTTCCATGCCTTCTCGAAGCCCGTTTCGTCAATCTGAAAACGGCCCACTGCACATTTTACGGCAGGAATAACGTCTTTCCCTATTTCGCCATCCACCTTCACGTCGCCACCAACGGTGATGCAGGCATCCTGGCGAACCTTTTCGACAGCCGTAACCGAAGGGTCGTCGCGGTAAAGCGTAACGGTTTTAGTTTCGGGAAATTTCAGCAGTCCGCGCGGCCCCGCCCACTTCATCAGTTTGCCGTAAGCATTCCCAATCAGATTAAACTCGCCCGTGTGGCGAACATACACTACCTGCATCTCAGGCATCTCTTTGATTTCGATTTTGGTGTCCATAAAAATAATTTGATTTAGTTTAACGCTGCAAAGATGCGTCTCAAAATCGAAACCGGGTTGCACATTCTTGCTAAGCAGTTGTCCGTTCTTGCTGTATCGCAAACCGTTTTTCACATAAACACCCCGCTCCTGCCGGCGATATTCCTTTGCCGTTGTATTGAAATAAGCGCGAAACGACCTGCTGAACAGCGACAAACTGCCAAAACCGCAGGCATCGGCAATTTCGCCTATGGTCATCCGTCCATTGTTTTGCAGAAAAATTGCAGCCCTTTCCAATCGAATCCGCTGTACGTAATCGTTGGGCGTTTCGCCCGTTATCACGGTAAATATCCGATGAAAATGAAACTGCGAGAAGTTGGCAACTTCGGCCAATACATACAGGTTTAAAGGCTGTTCCAAGTGTTTTTCTATGTAGTCCATCACCCTGTTGATGCGTGCAATGTACTCTCGGCGGCTCTCGTCTTTACTAATCATGAGGCAAAGGTACGGAAAGGTTCCGGCACTGTTTTTACGAATCTTGCTATTGCACCCGGTTACTTATTTAAATAGCCCTTCCCCCCTACTCTACCATTGACTTCCGCTAACAGCCAGGCATCATTGATTACAACCGGAAGTGGTTTACAGCGCGTTATTTGTTATTTTTAAAATGCTCCTTCAGATATTCATCGAGTGCCATTGTCATTGACGGGGCGTTGGAGTTTGGAGCATTTATGTCGAGCCTGAAGCCTTCGCTTTCAACGGCGCAGGCGGTTGTGGAACCAAATGCCGCTATCTTGCGGTCGCCCTGCACAAAATCGGGGAAGTTTTTCCTGAGCGACCTTATTCCCGAGGGGCTGTAAAACACAAGTATATCGTAGTCAAAATCTTTTATGTCAGAAAAATCGGCGCTGATGGTTTTATACATCGTACCTTTAACGTACGTGATATTATGCCTGTCGAGCAGTTCGGGTATTTCGGCATTGTGAGGCTCCGACAGAGGAACAAATAAATTATTGGCGCCGTGTTTGAGAATTACATTAATAAGGTCCTGAAGCTTTCCCTTTCCATAGAAAATCTTACGTTTCCGGTAAACAATATATTTCTGCAGATAAAACGCCACATTTTCGGTCATGCAGAAGTATTTCATTGTATCGGGAATCGTTATGCGCAGTTCATTGCATATCCTGAAGAAATGGTCAACGCCTGTTTTGCTTGTAAAAATAATTGCAGGAAAATCGAGAACATTAATTTTTTGCTGCCGGAAATCTTTCGACGAAACTCCTTCAACATGATTAAAAGGCTTAAAGTCAATTTTGACATTATACTTTTTTGCCAAATCGAAATATGGCGATTTCGAATTTGTAGGTTCCGGCTGCGCGACTAAGATATTTTTTATTTTCAATTCCTTACAGTTTTTATTACCTGAATTAACTCGCCAGTATTAGGTTAATCTTAATCCTGAACAATATCTCATCAATACTAAAACAGGTAGAATTTCCAGCGCACAAAGGTATAAAATCAAATAGAAAATTGAAATTTTATGGTTTATAAATAATAAAAACAATCGCAATACCCTCATTAAGTAAAGAAATGCAATGATTGTGCAGCCTGCTGTGAAGCAGTTTTTTGCAGCAACAAACGGGGTATAATAGAATAAAACTATCAGGATAAAAAGAAAAAAGCCGGCAAACCTGTATGACTGGTATGCCGTGATGATATAGTCGTTAAATACTCCTGCTGCACCGCTAACCTGCCCCACCGTTGCGCATACAATGTGCCGCAGGGCAAATGCAGCGGATATAACTCCGGCTGAGAAGATCCATGTTTTAAATCCGGTCAAGCTGCCAGGCATAATGTTGCCGTATGAAATGGCAAAAGATGCAAATATTGCGATTATTAAGAACGACGATACGTTTAGCAGCATCGATTTCCATTGAAATAGTTCTGCTGTCCCCTCCCCTACATCCCGTGTTCCCCTGAAAAGGAAGAACCGTGCAATGCTCTGGGAAAGCGTTTTTACCGAAGTGCAGGCAAGGGAAAAGAGTATTACGGAAAAAATAATTACGCCAATTGTCCAGTCGTTGCGAAACGGCGTTGCCGGCATGGCTTCTCCTTCCCTCAGGCTTTTTTCAATATGCTGCCTTTTTGCCGACAGTATTTCACTGTTTTTTTGCACAAACAGAACCGGAAAACGGTCAACGCCTGCATACAGTTCGGGAATAATACGGTCGGGTTGGGTAAATGTAATATCAGCAACAGAACTGCGAAAACAGACGGAAACAGTATCGACCTCTTTTTGTACATCCTCTCTTTTTACCGGAGCAGACCTGATTATTTCAGTAGAAGTTAAAGAATCGGCTCCTACGGTTTCACTGGCTGAAACTTCACCTTGCAAAATGGTATCTGCCGGAACATTTACTGAATCTGTTGAAATTTTCAATGTATCCCGAGTGATATACCCGCTGTAAGAACTGCTATCCTGACTGTTTTCCCAGATAAAAGAGATTGCCATTACATTAAAATATACCGCGAAAGTAACGATAATTCACAAAAAAACACGACATGGTATTTTCAGAAATAATCAACGCTGCAGCCCGATATATCCGATAAAAGATTGTTTGCCAGCCTGCTCGAACCTATGCGGAAATATGAATTATTCAGCCATTCTTCGCCAAGGCAACAGTTTACAATATTGTAGTAAGTAATTGCATCGGCTGTTGAGACAATTCCGCCTGCAGGTTTGAAGCCTACCCTGATGCCTGTTGCAGCAAAGAAGTTTGAAATAGCTTTACACATTACAAAAGCCGCCTCGGGAGTTGCTGATACGAGTGTTTTACCTGTCGATGTTTTGATGAAATCGGCTCCGGCGTCCATGGCAATCATAGAAGCTTTGTAGATGTTTTCATAGCTACCGAGCAGACCTGTTTCAATTATCACTTTCAATAGTCGGCCGTTCAGCGCCTCTTTTATATCCCTTATCTCGTTGGCCACCGCAGCAAAGTCATTTCCCAAAAACGCTCCTACCGGAATCACAATATCAACCTCGTCGGCTCCGGCTTCTACTGCCAACTTGCATTCGCTCACTTTAATGCTCCTGAACGTCTGCGATGTTGGAAAGTTTCCGGCCACCGCGGCAATTTTGACATTTTTTGCCGTGAGTTTTTCATTCACAACAGAAACAAAATTTGGGAAAATACAAATTGCCGCCACATTGGGGATATTACTGTAACGACCCGAAAAGCTGTTTATTTTTCCCGTAAAATGCAGTATATGCGATTTGTTGTCGGTAACGTTGAGGCTGGTCTGGTCTATCAGGCTGAGGATATTCATAAGCAGTCGTTTGTCGAGTTTCGGCGCCTGTGCTGAAGCCAAAGAAGCCTGTTTAAGCCCTTTCCGTATTTCCGATTCTGAAGGGCACGATTTAGTGAGTTTCTCGTATAGTTTTGTCATATCCGTTCAATCAATTATTTATTACATTAAGACGGGGCAATATAATATTTTTTGTTTTCATAATTACAACCGGAGGATATTAAAAACAATAAACTGTACTTTTATCGCGAAAGCATCCTTTTTGAAATTGATGCAACTGGTTTAACCGGACAGCAAACCACTAACGTTGCGGCCACAAAAAAGTTTTTCAGCCGGATATTCCTGAAATCCGGTTTTTTCATAT
>JAITVX010000018.1 GCA_031285575.1 Bacteroidales bacterium | reverse complement strand
TGTAAAATGATCTTCCTGAACAACTTTTTCAGAAATAACAATTGCGTCTTCAAAGTTATATCCTTTCCATGGCATGAAGGCTACTTTAAGATTTCTGCCCAAAGCCAACTCGCCGTGTTTTGTACCATATCCTTCTGTAAGAACCTGACCTTTAACGACTTTCTCACCTTTCTCTACAACAGGAATAAGGTTTATACATGTATTCTGGTTTGTTTTACGGTACTTTGGAAGCGTATATCGTTTAATATCATCATCGAAACTCACAAATTTTTCCTCATCAGTACGGGTGTATCTTATGACAATTTCGTTTGAGTCAACATATTCAACTACGCCGTCGCCTTCGGCCATATATAATATACGGCTGTCTCTTATAACCTGACCTTCAAGCCCAGTGCCAACTATCGGAGCTTCCGGATTAATGAGCGGAACTGCCTGGCGCATCATGTTTGATCCCATAAGGGCTCTGTTAGCGTCGTCATGTTCAAGGAATGGAATTAACGACGCGGCAATTGAGGCTATCTGGTTTGGAGCAACATCCATCAAATCAACTTTCGAAACTTCTTCAAACGGATAATCGGCTTCATAACGGCATTTAACCCTTGGACTCATAAAATCCCCATCTTTTGATAAAGGTGTATTAGCCTGAGCCACCATCTTTTGTTCTTCCTCTTCGGCGCTAAGCCATACTACTCCATTTTCAGACAGGTCAACCCTCGAACCTTTTGGATCATCATGATTAACTTTTAAATACGGTGTTTCTATAAATCCGAGTTCGTTTACTTTTGCATATATGCAAAGCGAGGAAATAAGCCCGATATTAGGTCCTTCCGGTGTTTCTATCGGACACAGGCGGCCATAGTGGGTATAATGAACGTCGCGCACTTCAAAACCTGCTCTTTCGCGCGATAAACCTCCGGGACCAAGAGCTGACATACGGCGTTTGTGTGTCATCTCAGCCAAGGGGTTAGTCTGATCCATGAATTGCGACAACTGGTTTGTTCCAAAAAATGAATTTATTACCGACGAAAGTGTTTTTGAATTTATCAAATCGACGGGCGTAAAGACTTCGTTATCGCGTACATTCATCCTTTCGCGGATTGTTCGTGACATACGTGCAAGACCTACGCCAAATTGGGCAAAGAGCTGCTCGCCAACTGTGCGAACTCTTCTATTGCTCAGGTGGTCTATATCGTCTATGTCTGTTTTTGAATTTATCAACTCAATAAGATAGCCGATAATTTTGATGATGTCTTCGCGCGTTAATATCTTAATGTTCATATCGGTTTCCAGACCAAGCTTTTTATTTATCCTGTAGCGGCCAACCTCGCCAAGATCGTACCTCTTGTCAGAAAAGAAGAGCTTGTCAATTACGTCGCGGGCAGTAGCCTCATCGGGGGGTTCGGCATTACGCAACTGCCTGTATATGTAAAGTACCGCCTCTTTTTCAGAGTTGCACGGATCTTTCTGAAGCGTATTGTATATTATGGCAAAGTCTGAAAGAGAAGTATCTTCCCTGTGAAGAAGGATGGCTTTAGCTCCCGAATCTACAATAAGGTCAACATGATCGTTTTCGATAATGGTTTCTCTGTCGAGTATTACCTCGTTTCTTTCAATTGAAACAACCTCTCCTGTATCCTCGTCAACAAAGTCTTCTACCCACGATTTAAGAACTCGCGCAGCCAATTTACGACCTATGAGTTTTTTAATATTTGTTTTAGAAACTTTATGTTCTTCGGCCAAATTGAAAATCTCAAGTATATGCTTATCGCTTTCAAAACCTATGGCGCGTAACAGGGTTGTTACTGGAAGTTTTTTCTTTCTGTCGATATAGGCATACATCACATTATTGATGTCTGTGGCAAATTCAATCCACGAGCCTTTAAACGGTATAATCCTGGCAGAATAGAGTTTTGTTCCGTTTGCATGTACACTCTGACCAAAAAACACTCCTGGAGAGCGATGCAACTGGGAAACGACAACTCTTTCGGCTCCGTTTATAACAAACGTTGCGCGTTCGGTCATATATGGAACAGTGCCAAGATAAACATCCTGAATAACCGTATCGAAATCCTCATGTTCAGGGTCGGTACAGTATAATTTTAATTTTGCTTTCAGGGGAACGCTGAAAGTAAGTCCGCGTTCTATACACTCCTCAATGGTATATCTCGGAGGGTCAATGTAATAGTCAAGAAATTCCAATACAAAATTATTTCTTGTATCGGTTATTGGAAAGTTTTCGGTAAAGACTTTAAAAAGTCCTTCTCTTTTTCTGTTTTCGGGAGTTGTTCCGAGCTGGAAAAATTCACCGAATGATTTTAATTGAATATCCAAAAAATCAGGATATTCCAATTTATTTTTTCGTGAAGAGAAACTTATTCTTCCTGTATTTTTTGAGGACATTTTGAAATGTTTTAATGAACTTATAATTTAAATAACAAAAGGCCTAGTCCCGTAAAACGGCCGGGACTAAACCTGTAACCCGATTCTTAGGTGTAATTTATTTAAGTTCAACCTCGGCTCCTGCGTCAATTAATTGGTTTTTAATCGATTCTGCCTCGTCCTTTGTAACGCCTTCCTTAACAGGAGACGGAGCTGCGTCAACTACAGCTTTTGCTTCTTTCAGTCCAAGTCCGGTGATATCTTTCACAAGTTTTACAACCTGTAATTTCTGTCCGCCGGCACTTTTAAGAATAACATCAAAGGTTGATTTTTCGACTACTTCAGGAGCATCGTTAGCTGCCGGAGCCGCAACTGTTACTGCTGCTGCGGCAGGTTCAATACCATATTCTTCTTTAAGTATTTTAGCCAGTTCGCTTACTTCTTTTACTGATAAGCTAACCAGTTCTTCTGCAAATTTCTTAAGATCTGCCATTTTTATTGATTTTTTAATTTAGTTTTACTTTATTTTTCTTCTCTTTTTGATAATGTCTCAAGTACACCATGAATTTTATTTCCGCCTGATTGCAACGCTGAAATAACATTTGCAGCAGGTGATTGAAGCATCATGATTATATCGCCAACAAGTTCGTCTTTTGTCTTGAGTGAAACAAGAGCGTCAAGCTGGTTATCGCCGATATAAATTGACTCTTGAACGTATGCACCTTTTAATAAAGGCTTATCATGACTTTTCCGGAATTCCTTTATAAGCTTTGCAGGAGCATTTCCGGATTGAGTAAACATGATGGACGTAGCATTTTTAAGAACAGGAAACAGTTCTTCAAAATCTCCAGCAGTCTGTTTAAGCGCTCTTTTAAGAAGCGTGTTCTTTACAACAACAAGTTTTATGTCATTTTCATAACATTTCCTTCTTAATTGGCTCGTATCAGCTGCATTCAACTGAGCGGTATCGGTTAGGTAAAAGTGACCGTACTCTTTAAACTGCTCAGCAAGGTTTTCTATGACAGTATTTTTATCTTCTCGTCTCATTAATTTCAGTTTTTTCAATTAAACTCTTAATCCAGTCCTTTAGGATCGATTTTAACACCCGGACTCATTGTGCTCGAAAGAAAAATACTGCGAAGGTATGTTCCTTTCGCTGCGGCCGGTTTTAATTTGTTTACCATTGAGATAAACTCTTTTGCATTATCAGCGATCTTGTCAGGCTCGAATGAAACTTTTCCGATAGAGGCATGAATGATTCCGGTTTTATCTACCTTAAAATCAATCTTACCTTGTTTTACTTCACTTACAGCCTTGCCTACTTCCATTGTTACGGTTCCACTTTTAGGGTTTGGCATCAATCCGCGAGGACCAAGTATCCTGCCCAATTGACCGACTTTGCCCATTACGGATGGCATGGTTATTATAACATCCACATCGGTCCAACCAGCTTTAATCTTTTCGACATAATCGTCAAGACCAACATAGTCAGCTCCTGCGTCTTTAGCTTCATTTTCCTTGTCAGGCGTACATAAAACCAAAACCCTGGTCTGTTTACCTGTTCCGTGCGGAAGCGAAACGACACCGCGAACCATCTGATTGGATTTTCTCGGATCTATACCTAACCTTACATCCAAATCAACCGAAGCGTCAAACTTGGCCTTGGTCATATCCTTAACCAACGTTGAGGCTTCTCTTAATGAATAAAGTTTGTCCTTATCAAGTTTTTCAAGAGCAAACTTTTGATTTTTGGTAAGTTTAGTCATCTTTTTTTAATTAATTGTTTCAGGGAATTCGCCTTTAACAGCTATTCCCATGCTTCTGGCGGTTCCTGCTACCATTCTCATAGCGGCTTGAACTGTAAAACAATTCAAGTCTTCCATTTTATCTTTAGCAATTGTCTCAACCTGATCCCAGGATATTGTAGCAACCTTGTCGCGATTAGGCTCTTTAGAGCCCTGTTTAACTTTGGTTACTTCAAGCAACTGTATGGCAACCGGAGGTGTTTTAATAACAAAATCAAATGATTTGTCAACATAAACGGTAATCACAACCGGTATAACCTTTCCTGTCTTATCCTGTGTTCTGGCATTAAATTGCTTACAGAATTCCATAATATTCACCCCGCGAGACCCTAATGCAGGCCCTATGGGCGGAGATGGATTAGCCGCTCCACCACGAATCTGTAACTTGATTAATCCAGCAATTTCTTTTGCCATAATTTTAAATTTGCGTATTTGTTGCGAATGTTTGAAATTGTTCAGGAAGCATTATAAATATCACAATTTCAAATATTTTCATATAATTAATTTTCTTTTTCCACCTGCATGAAACTTAACTCTAAAGGGGTTTTTCTTCCGAAAATTTTCACAATTACTTTAAGTTTCTTTTTTTCTTCATTTATTTCTTCAATTATTCCCGTAAAACTCACAAAAGGCCCGTCAATAACCTTAACCGGTTCGCCAACAAAAAACGGAACATTCAATTCCTCGTCGCTTGAGTTAAGTTCGTCAACCTTTCCAAGTATCCGGTTAATCTCCGCTTTTCTTAAAGGAACCGGTTCGCCATCCTGCGAGCCCAAAAACCCCAATACATTTGGAATATTCCTCAGAATATGTGGAATTTCGCCCGTCAATACAGCTTCAATAAGAACATAACCTGGGAAAAATGTCCGCTCCTTACTTATTTTTTTGCCCAACCTTATCTGGTACACCTTTTCGGTTGGGATAAGAACCTGTGAGACATAATCCTGAAGTTTCAGAAGTGCTATTTCATTCTCGATGTACTCTTTTACCTTTTTTTCCTTTCCACCGACAGCCCGAAGCACATACCACTTTTTTATATCCTCACTCATTATAAGATGCTCTACTGTATTAATATAATAAACTGTATATGAATTGCATTGCTTCGCTGAACACTAAATCTATCCCTGCCACTACAACAGCAAAAATAAGCGAAGCCACCATCACAAGCACTGCACTGTTCTGAAGTTCACTCCACGTCGGCCAGGTTACTTTGTGTAACAGTTCCGTAATTGAATCCTTAAAATATTCTTTAATTTTCATTATTACTAATAATTTCCGCACGGGAGGAGAGACTCGAACTCCCGACACCTGGTTTTGGAGACCAGTGCTCTACCAACTGAGCTACACCCGTATTTATGATTGTGAGACGCAACATGCAATGTCTGTTTTTGCGTCCCGCAATCATTATTTCCAAAACTTTTTATTCAATTATTTCTGTTACCTGACCTGCTCCTACTGTTCTGCCACCTTCGCGGATTGCAAAACGTAAACCAACATTAATTGCAACCGGATAGATAAGATCTACCGTGATAGAAACATTATCGCCAGGCATTACCATTTCTGTTCCTTCCGGAAGTGTAATCTCGCCCGTTATATCAAGAGTCCTTAAATAGAACTGGGGGCGATATTTGTTGTGGAAAGGAGTATGCCTGCCGCCTTCTTCTTTTTTCAACACATAAACTTCGGCTTTAATTTTTGTATGAGGAGTTATTGAACCTGGCTTGGCCAGCACCATACCTCTTTTTATCTCTTTTTTATCAACGCCGCGAAGCAAAAGACCTACATTATCGCCTGCTTCACCCTTGTCAAGAATCTTACGGAACATTTCAACTCCGGTACAGACCGACTTGCGTTTCTGCTGTCCAAGACCGATGAGTTCAAGCTCGTCGCCGGTTAAAACAATACCTGTTTCAATACGTCCGGTAGCTACCGTTCCACGACCTGTGATTGAAAAAACGTCTTCAACAGGCATAAGGAATGGTTTTTCATTTTCACGGGGAGGTATAGGGATGTAAGTGTCAACATTATCCATAAGCTCCATAACCTTATCTTCCCATGCCGTTTCACCGTTCATTGCTCCAAGTGCCGAACCACGGATTACGGGAGCATTGTCACCGTCAAACTGATAGAAACTGAGCAGGTCGCGAACTTCCATTTCAACCAAATCAAGCAATTCTGCGTCTTCAACCATATCAACCTTGTTCATAAAAACGACTACCCTTGGAACGTTAACCTGATGTGCCAAAAGGATATGTTCACGGGTTTGAGGCATTGGTCCATCGGTAGCTGCTACCACAAGAATAGCGCCGTCCATCTGGGCTGCACCAGTAACCATGTTTTTAATATAGTCGGCGTGACCGGGGCAGTCAACGTGGGCATAGTGGCGTGCTGCTGTTTGATATTCAACGTGTGAAGTGTTGATTGTAATACCTCTTTCTTTTTCCTCAGGAGCATTATCAATCGAATCAAAATCTCTGACTTCAGAGAGACCTCTTTTTGCAAGCACCATAGTAATTGCCGCTGTTAAAGTGGTTTTGCCATGGTCAACGTGGCCGATAGTACCAATATTTACGTGCGGTTTCGACCTGTCAAATTTTTCTTTTGCCATAACTTCAAGCGTATTAAATTAAGTTTATTTATATTATCAATTAATTCTTTTACAATTATATTATCATTCAACATCTCTGTTGAGCCGGAGGGGGGAGTTGAACCCCCGACCCCTTCCTTACCAAGGAAGTGCTCTACCCCTGAGCTACTCTGGCCTTAATAGTGAGCGGGAGACGGAATTCGAATCCGCGACCCTTAGCTTGGAAGGCTAATGCTCTACCAACTGAGCTACTCCCGCCTATTATAGTCCAAAGAGAACCGAATGCCCGGCAAATATTTATACCTGAAATTACGGTGCTTATTATTCTGTATTATGTGGGGAGAGCAGGATTCGAACCTACGAAGGCATTTGCCAGCAGATTTACAGTCTGCCCCAGTTGGCCGCTTTGGTATCTCCCCTCACAAACAGAGTCTTACTCCTAAGACACACATTTTACTATCTACCTTATCAAGAGCCGATGAAGGGATTCGAACCCCCGACCTGCGGATTACAAATCAGCTGCTCTGGCCAACTGAGCTACATCGGCAATTTTAAAGAACGTCCCGCTTAAGCATAAAACACCCTCAAAAACGGCTTGCAAATGTATGAATTTATAATTTATATATCAAAATATATTTGTGCATATTTTTAAAAAAATAAGAATTAAGAATGATAACGTGTAAATGTACGAAGTTTCATAAATCATCCTCATGGGCGGTGTGTAAAATCTTCATACTCTACACTGCTTTGTGTTTTTTTTGACTGTCAACTCTAAATCACATCTTTTTGAATTGCTTTTCGGCTTCTTAAAAGTTTAAATCACTAACTGTGTAAATAAATTTGTATGAAAAATAAAAATATTTTGTGCATTTACGCTGAAATTATACTGAAAATAATCTAATTTTGGCTTTATTATCATAATACCAATAACTGATATTACAGATGAAAAAGTATATTCCCAATTTTATTACGTCGCTCAACCTTGCATCGGGTTTTGCAGCAGTCATATTTGCAGCAGACAATAATATACTCATGGCCGCAGGCTTTATTGCGGTGGCAATGGTATTCGATTTCTGCGACGGTTTTGCAGCCAGAGTACTTAATGCGAGGTCTGCCATAGGCAAGGAACTCGACAGCCTTGCCGACGTTGTAAGTTTCGGCGTAGCTCCGGCCGTTATTATGTATCAACTGATGATGGCCGCAAGCCCTTCTGTTGGACATTCTGTGCAGCTGATTATGATATTTGCCATGGCGGTAATGCCCGTGTGCGCCGCCCTGAGACTTGCCGTTTTCAACCTCGACACAACTCAAGCAACCAGCTTCCGGGGGCTTCCAACGCCGGCCAATGCCATTGCGGTTATTTCGCTGGCCGTTACCTCCGGCATTTCCGATTCGTCGATTATTGCGTTCCTTACAGGCAACCCGGTCACCATTGTAATCACAACAATTGTCCTTTCACTGCTGATGGTAAGCCGGATAGAGCTGTTTTCGCTCAAAGTATCTAACCTGAAGCTGAAAGGCAACGAAAGCCGCTACCTGATGCTTTTAATGCTTGTAATAGCCATTGCAGTTACCGATATTGCCGGTCTTACGCTTATTGTTCCGGTATATATAGTTGCATCGTTAGCTTCGCGCTGGTTTTAACGTGGTGAGGAGGGTGTTTTCATTAAATTTCTATAATTTACAAAATTACGAAAGCTGTTTGATAGTAATTGTTCACTGCGCCTATCAGTTTGGTTTTAACATAATATGATTCGGTAAATATCTTAAATGCCAGAAATTCGTGGTTGGGAACATTGAATTCGTCAAAAAACAGAATGTCGCCTGCGTTCAAATGCGGCGCCATGCTTGTTAAAGCATAAAGAGTAGATGAAAACAAATCGGCGTCAAGGTGTATTGCTTTCCAAGGTAGATATTATTGCTATTGCTGCAAAACTGTAATGCGTGATATTGAAGGAAAGCATCCGCTACAAGACACCGATGCAGGCGACCAGGCATCAACATGTTTTATGCTCCGCCAATTCGACAAATGGTATCAGTTGCTAAAATTTGCTGCCATAGATTTCATGCTATGAATTCTGTTCATTAAATCTATGCTTGAAGATTTAATGCCTTGACATCAGTTCATATAATCTACACCGATAGATTTCATGCCGTGATTTTTACTCATTAAATCTACGTCCAATGATTTAATGTCTCCGTGTCGATACATTAAATCCATCAATATATTTCGGATATTGCAAGAAAATAATACATTTGCACCCTCCTGCACCCAACGGGGATTTTGCGCAACAGTGTAGAACTTCGATTTTTCACACACAAAAATCTTGCGTATCTGCTTGGCATTGTCGATGTATTCGTAGGTCCCGTTGCCGTGATTGGCGACCTGCTCCATCATTGCATCATTCAGACGGTTTTATGCAATCAAGTATTTTCACAAATGCCGTATTATTACAAATCATTACAATCGGCTTATCATTCAGATATATTAAATATTCGCCGAACATTTTTTTATAAGTTATTGTCCCTTTAATTTTGTATTTGGTCAATAACATATTGAACATAATTCAAATCGCTTGCCATGTTATGCCCCAAATGAACCTATTTCCAATAAATTGCCTTCCGGGTCTGCTACATAACAAGTCCGTTGTCTCCACGGCATTGTTGTTGGGGGAAAAACACCTGCAACACCTAAACCCGTAAGGCGTCTATATTCATTATCAACATCAGCATATGTTTTAAAATTAAATGCTATTTCCATTGTTCCGTTTAATCCTTTAGGATAATTAAATTCTTTTGAAACCATTTTTTCAAAATCATTCCTTCCAAACATTATCAGACGGCATTTTCCCGCGTCAAAATCGGCGTTTGGCTCACCGTTCCAGTCTGTTTTTAATCCAACAATATCACGGTAAAATTTTACCATTGTTTCCATATTATTTACAAAAAGTCCAATACAATCTATTTCCATTTTGCGCCTCCATTATTTTTATAATATTTATCTACCTGTTGTGCATTTAGGTTAAAACAATATGTTTCGTTACGCTTTTTCTATCGAGTGGGGCGGGTGGGTAACTTGGTGGTAATGTATGCACAAACATCGTACCAAAGCCTGTCTTTTCAGGGCTTCCAGAAGTATTCAATATGTAAGAAAGAGTAATCATTTCGATGTCGGTTTTTTATATAAACATAGCTGCAAAGCTAATCAGGCTATCAATTGCCGCAAGCATATTACCGAATATGTTTCCATCTTTTTGATAAACGGCTTGAAATAGATGGCAAACAGGGTATGAAAGTTCGATTTTCCAGAAAGCAACGCTGCAGGGAAAAAAGTTAATTTAATGCGTTTGCCCCGGATATAACCGGAAATTTTGTACGTTTACGACGTCATAATTACTAACTTTACATCAATTAATAATTGATATGATTGATTTGAGAGGCGTTAAGATTGCGGTTGACTTCGACGGAACAATAGTAGAACATGCGTATCCTGAAATAGGACACGAAAAACTGTTTGCATTCCAGACGCTTAAAAAGATGAATGAATCGGGAAGCTGCCTTATCCTGTGGACATTCCGTACGGGAAAAGAGCTCTACGAAGCCGTTGAATTCTGCCGCAGAAACGGCGTAGAATTTTATGCCGTAAATAAAAACTATCCCGAAGAAATATTTGACGGGAGCACAAGCCGCAAGATAAATGCCGACATATTTATTGACGACAAAAACGCCGGAGGCTTCCCCGGCTGGGGCGAAGTGTGGCAAATGATAACGCAGTATGAACTGCATGAACAGGAAGCGCAGAAACAGCTTTCAAAGCCCGGCTTCCTAAAACGCCTCTTTGGAATACGTAAAACTTTGAACAGTAAACTTACAATGAAAATCATCACCTTTTTATTTCTCCTGCCTCTTGCCTGCAGCATGTCGTGCAGCGGAAGGCCGCGAGGCAACACAGATGCGCCAAAAACAGAAATGGCAGTAACGCCTTCAGCACCGGCGCCAGACATGGTGCGCTTTAAAGCCCCGCAGGAAAATGCAGGCGTTAAACTTAACCGTACAATTGAAGTAGAATTAGAAATACGGTCGTCCAGCCGTGTGCCCGATTCTGTTGTGATATCATTTGAAGGCAGCCACATGGCAACCCTTAAACCGGCATCATGGAAATGCACTGTTGACGGCGCCGTGATTGCCACAACCGGAATAAAATCGCTTAAAGCGCTTCCTTATAAAGACGGACGGCGGCAAAACACGGTTACGCGCTTCATCACAGTATTTGCCGACCAGGCTCCCAAACGATACGGATATAAAACAATACGCAGTTATCCTCACGACAGGCAGGCATTTACACAGGGTCTGCTGTTCGACAGCGGACTGCTGTACGAAAGCACCGGACAGGAGACCGAATCGTCGCTGCGCGAAACCGATATTACCACAGGGAAACCTAACAGGCAGCTGAACCTCGCCCCCTCACTCTTTGGCGAAGGAATAGCACTGTATGGCGACAGGATATTTCAGGTAACATGGCAAAACAACGTAGGGTTTGTATATGACAAATCGACCTTCAGGCAACTTCACAAGTTCTATTATTCCACTGAAGGTTGGGGGCTTACTACGATGGACAATAAAATAGTAATGAGCGACGGCTCGAACACACTATCCTTTCACAACCCGGAAACATTTGCCGTAGCGCATAAAATCGAAGTGTACGACAACGAGAAAAAAGTTGACAACCTGAACGAACTCGAGTACATTGAAGGCGAAATATGGGCAAATATATGGATGACCGATCAGATAGCTCGAATCGATCCGGTATCAGGAAAAGTCAACGGCTACATCGACCTTGAAGGTATCTTTCCGGCCAACGAACGAAACCCCGAAGCCGACGTTCTGAACGGAATAGCCTACGACAAAGCCACAAAAAGGATTTTCGTAACAGGGAAGAAATGGGCAAAGCTTTATGAAATTGTTATTACCGAATAATACAGTAATGATTTCTATTAAAAAGACTAATAGAACATGAGAAAAACCTTTACAGTCATATTGATCGTTTTGTTATTACTTCCCGTAGTTATATTTATAATTCTGCCGTTAACCAAAACAATACCCCCTTCAGAATTAACAGACCATGAAGAATACCGGATAAGCATTTCCGGAGCATTTGCCCTTTACCCAATGGCTATAAAATGGTCTGAAGAATTCCGCAAAATTAATCCCGGTATTAAAATCGACATCTCGGCCGGCGGCGCCGGCAAAGGAATAGCCGACGTACTGAGCGGCATGGTTGATATCGGAATGGTTTCGAGAGAGATTTATTTTGAAGAGATAAAAAAAGGTGCAATACCGATTTCCGTTGCAAAAGATGCGGTTGTTGCAACCATCAGCGATAAAAATCCGGCCATCAACGACATACTTGCAAAAGGTTTAAACATTGACGCTGGCGCCAGTATCTGGATAACAGGCAGTACAACTACCTGGGAACAGGCTTTTGGGGTAAAAAGCAAAGCTCCTGTTCATGTCTATACACGGTCGGATGCCTGCGGAGCCGCTGAAATATGGGCAATGATGTATGGCAAAAAACAGGAAGACCTGCTTGGAGTAGGCGTATTTGGCGACCCGGGGCTGGCACAAGCTGTGAAACGCGACCCTCTGGGTATCGGGTTTAACAATATCGGCTATGCCTATGATGCCGATACGAAACTCCCGATAAGCGGTATAAAGATTGTTCCGTTAGACCTTAACGGCAATGGCAAAATTGACCATGATGAGAGTTTTTACAATACAATGAACGATATAATTGCGGCAATAGCCGCCGGGAAATATCCGTCTCCGCCGGCGCGCGAGTTATATTTTGTTATAAAAAGCAGTTCGGTTAATAACAAAATTCTATCGGAATTTATAAAGTTTGTTCTTACATCGGGACAGCAGTATGTTCATGAAGCAGGATATATTCAATTATCTAACGATAAACTGAGTGAAGAATTGAAGAAACTTAATTGATATAATGAAACAGTTTCGCATTATCATAAATAAGTTTGTCAGGCAAACTATGTTGGGAATTGCCGTTCTTTCGCTGCTTCTTCTTGTTGTAATAGGGCTTACCTTGCTGGTAAAAGCATTGCCTGTTATAAAGGAACACAGCCTGTGGGCACTGTTAACCGACAGCAGCTGGAAACCCTTTAAGGGAGATTTCGGTTTCCTGCCTTTTGTTTTGAGCACGCTGCATGTGTCAATTATAGCAATTATCATAGCCCTGCCTGTGTCGCTCCTTACTGCAATTTATCTTAACACATTTGCTTCAAAAACAATACGGCATTTTTTTGAGCCGGCAATAGACCTGCTTTCCGGTATTCCGCCTGTCATATACGGAGTATGGGGCACATTAACAATAGTTCCTTTTATTGCCGATACATTAGCTCCTCATTTTGTAGATTATTCTTCGGGCTATTCGGTTTTGGCAGGAGGAATAACACTTTCGGTAATGATAATACCTTTGCTGATAAGCGTTCTTATTGAGTTATTCAGGTCTGTCCCTGACGAGATAATACATGCTTCGCTTTCTCTTGGAGCCACTAAATGGCAAACAGTTAAGAAGGTTATTCTCAGAAAATCCTTTCCCGGGATAATTGCGGCCGTTGTACTAGCAGTCTCTAGGGCTTTTGGCGAAACAATTGCCGTGCTTATGGTGTGCGGTAATATGGCAATAATACCAAAATCTATATTCGACGCATGTTATCCGCTGCCAGCGCTTATAGCCAATAACTATGGAGAAATGCTGTCGATGCCAAATTATGAATCTGCGCTTATGCTTGGAGCCTTACTGCTCTTTATGATAATTGTGTTTTTCAATGGCATTTCGAGGCTTACGCTTTATCATATTGAAAAAAGATTTCAAATGTAACCTTTTGATATATGAGATTGGATTTAAAAAAGAAAGAAGAACGTTTTTTTATCGTATTGATGATCATTTCGGCACTGCTAATCATGTCGTTTCTTGGCTTTATTCTCGGAACAATCTTATATAAAGGGCTGCCAGCTCTTAATCTTGATATGATTACCAAATTGCCTGGTGGAGGTTTTTATCTTGGTAAAGAAGGAGGAGTGCTGAATGCCATTGCCGGTTCGCTGATGATAACTGTCGGCTCGGTAATTATCAGTGCAGTTTTCAGCGTGCCGCTTGTAATGTATATTAATTTTTACCTCAGGAAAGGCTCTTTTTTTTCAAATGCTATAAGGTTTTCATTCGATATACTGTTTGGGGTGCCGTCAATAGTTTATGGAGCTTTCGGTTTTGCGCTTATGGTTTATCTCGGCCTTAAAGCGTCCCTTTTAGGCGGAATTATTTCTGTATCCCTCCTGATAATGCCTGTTATGATGCGGTCGTTTGACGAAGTTGCAAAACTTCTTCCTCACAATTTGCCTGAAGCCTTGCTTTCGTTAGGCTCTACAAAATATGAAATGATTAAAGTTTTACTCAGGCAACTTATGCCGGCATTAATAACTGCTGTGCTGCTGTCGGTAGGCAGAGGCATTGGCGATGCTGCAACGGTTTTATTTACCTCAGGCTACACCGACAACATACCGACAGCCTTAGGACAGCCTGCTGCAACGCTTCCGCTTTCAATTTTTTTCCAGCTCGGAAGCCCTGTCGAAGAAGTGCAAAATAGAGCCTACGCTTCAGCAGTAATACTTACAGTTATTATTCTTGTCCTGAGCTTTATTTCGAGATACTTCAGTGCAAAATATTCTAAGAACAAAATCTGATATGGAACAGACCGGCCAGCCTCATAATGTAAGCATCGAAAATCTTGATGTTTTTATTGAAGCTAATCATATCCTTAAAAATATAAACCTTACAATTCCCGAGAAAAGCATAACCTGTATCATAGGGCCGTCGGGGTGCGGAAAATCAACGCTTCTGCGAACTCTTAACAGAATGCACGACGAAACCCCGGAGGTCAGAATCAGTGGGAAGGTAACAGTTGACGGTCAAAACATTTACGCTCCGCGGGTAGATGTCATTAACGTAAGAAAAAAGATGGGATTACTTGCCCAAAGGCCATGCCCGCTTCCCATGTCGGTTTTTGACAATGTAGCCTACGGCCTTCGGATACATGGAATGAGAAACAGAAAAGACATAAACCAGCGAGTAGTTCAATATCTTCAGTATGTCGGGTTATGGGATGAAATACAGGGACGGGTAAAATCTTCGGCAGCAAGGCTTTCAGTCGGGCAGCAACAAAGGCTTTGTCTTGCCCGCGGGCTGGCAATTGAACCTGAGTATATACTTGGCGACGAAGCTACATCGTCCCTCGACCCAATTTCAACAAAGAAAATCGAAGAACTTTTTCTTAAACTGAAAGAGAAATACACTATAATACTTGTTACCCATACCCTCAGGCAAGCGCGCAGAATAGCCGATTATCTGATATTTATGTATATGGGCGAAATAGTTGAGGCGGCTCCTGCCGAACAGTTCTTCAATAATCCGCGCTGCCAACTTACCGTCGATTATCTGTCGGGAAGTTTCAGTTAAGCGCCACGTTCACCATTCCAGGCAACCAAGCCCCTGCCGCAGAACTGTTATCTCCTCCGAAGTGCAGTCAACTATGGTAGAGGGTTCGTTGGCGCCGTAGCCTCCGTCGATGACAACACCGGCAAAGTCGCGGTATTTCTCATAAATAAGTTCAGGGTCGGTGGTATATTCAATCAGCTCGTCGGGGTCGTGGATAGATGTTGTAATGAGGGGGCGCCCAAGCTCCCTTACCAGGGCAAGTACAATATTATTATCGGGAATCCTGATGCCCACTGTCTTCTTTTTATTGCGAAACATGGCGGGTATCTGCTTGTTGGCCGGAACAATGAAAGTAAACGGCCCCGGCAGATTCTTTTTAAGAAGCTTAAAAACATTATTATCGCGGATAACGGTATATTCCGACAGCTGGCTCATGCTGTGAAATATCAGCGACATGTCGGGATTATCAGGGTTTGTTCCCTTAAACCTTGCAATACTTTCAATAGCCTTTACCGCCCTTATGTCGCAGCCCATGGCATACACCGTGTCGGTAGGATAAATCACTATGCCACCCTCCTCAAGAGTATCTGCCGCTATCCTTATATGTTTCGGACTGGGATTATCGTTGTAAATCTTTATAAACATTCAGATTAAAAAAGGGTAAGCTACTTATATCGCACCGCTACAACTGCCTACCCTTGCTGCCTTCCGGCCCTGGAGGAGTTCAACAGGAGCTGGTCGTATAAGACTTACCCAGCGCAAAAATATTACAAATAATACTGCCTGCAAAATTATTTCAGGGCAAACGCATAAATTATTTTTATATTTCTTTTGAAGTTGATTTGATGATACTGCATTCCATACATTTGACGATATGATTTTCCTCAAAAAGAAATGCACAACGAAAAAAAACTTATGCTTTTAACTTTTCAACTATCGCCTTGCAGGCATCGGTGAAAATTCCTACATCAACCGACCACGACAGGTACTGTATCCCTGCGCTGCGCCAAAGCGCCGCCGCTTCAAAGGTGTCACAAAATACACCAAGCACCACGCCTGCTTCTTTGGCTCTTTCTGTTATTTTTTTTATCGTATCAACAACAACCGGATGGGAAACCTGCCCCGGCACACCCAAAGACTGTGAAAGATCATACGGGCCTACAAAAAGAATATCGAGCCCCTCTACGGCAAGGATATCGTCAAGGTGGTTTACTACCTGCTTACCCTCTACCTGCAAAATAACAAGCGCTTCGTTGGCACTTTCAAAATACTCGTTGCGCGGTGTTGAAGAGTAATTGGCTGCGCGGACAAACCGGCATACGCCCCTTTCGCCTTTTGGGAAATACCTGGCGGCTTTTATTACTTCGCGTGCCTCTTCTGCCGATTGAATCTGGGGAACCTGCACGCCTTTCGCTCCAATATCGAGCGCTTTGCTTATGGCGGTTTCCGACGAATCATAAGTGCGGACAACGGGCAGGATTCCGGCTGCTTCAGCGCCGCGAATCAGGTTCTGAAGATTAAAAAAATCTACCGGCCCATGCTCCATGTCGAGTATGCAGAAATCGAACCCGGCATGGCCTGCACATTCAACAAATGCAGCGTCGCCGGTTTTCATGAAAGGCCCGTAAACAGGTTCGCCTTTCAAAAGTTTTTCTCTAAATGTTTTTAATGCATTCATTCTAATTAAAATATCAGCAAAGTTAATTAACTTTCAATAATAAAAACTGTTTTCGATTAATATGTTCTACTCACCCGCACAAAATTTTATGCAGAATGTTTATTTAATTCAAGTTGCTACTTACATATTATATAATTTATCGAAAGAGTATGCCCAGATGAACATAATAAGTTTAATCAAAAAACCTGTTTCAGTAACGGCATGAATTTTCTTAGGC
>JAITVX010000017.1 GCA_031285575.1 Bacteroidales bacterium | reverse complement strand
TATCCTACGGCCTCCCATCCTTCAGTATTTCCGAGATGCCCGTCGGTTGAAGGACCGGGTTTGGCCATTCCGAAGGGGTTGCATCCTGGCGCAAAGTGAAACCACCTGCAGTGTGCAGTGCCTATCAGCGGATCGACATACTGTGTAAAATCTTCCTTTTCATACACTTTTTCTGTTTTGCATGAGAAGAAAGCCAAAAAAGTGATACCTGCCAGTGTGTACAATATTTTTTTCATAAGCATGTTTTTAAATTTTTCATAAAACTAAGGAAAAGAGTTGAATTTATCCAAATAATTTTTCACTGCGAGTTTGGCTTGCATGCGCAGAAGGTTTCAAACCTTCACCCAGATGTTGCCTGCTTTGTTTGATGCTACTGCTGCATGTATGAACTTCATGCCGCGTACTCCGTCGAGTACCGTTGGAAATTCGCCGCGGATATATTCTTCGCCTCTTATTGATTTGGCTGCACCTTTGTATATGTTGGCAAGGGCTTCATATATTCCTTCGGGATGGCCGCATGGCATTGTGTGGCTCTGTTCTGCCAGCTGGCTGTTGTAGCTGTGTGCCGGCCTGTAAACCGTGGCAGGCCCGGTGTCGCTTGGCATGTGAAGCAGGTTGGGGTTTTCCTGGCTCCATTTAAGGCTTGCCTTCGAGCCGTAAACGGCTATCGAGAGGTTGTTTTCTTCGCCGCCGCATACCTGGCTGGCGCGTATTACGCCTTTAAGGTTGCCGGCAAACCTGAGCAGCACGGTTCCGTCGAGGTCGAGGCTGATACCGTCTTTAACGGGGCTGAGGTCGGCAAGTGCTTCGCTGACTTCAAGCCCGGTTGCATATTCGATGAGGTTGAATGCGTGAACGCCTATGTCGGCCATGCAGCAGCTTGCCCCGGCATGTGCGGGGTTGAGCCGCCATACGCCGGCAATACGGCTGTCGCTGCCGTTAATAACCGAGTTGATCCATCCCTGGTAATACTGGGCGTCTATTCGCTGTATGGTTCCGAGGGCTCCGCCGGCAATGATGCTGCGCATCTGTCTCACCATGGGGTAGCCTGTGTAGGTATGCGCCAGTGCAAACGTAAGGTTTGTTGCGGCAACAAGCTTTGCCAGTTCAACGGCTTCGCCAACGGTCATTGTCATCGGTTTTTCGCACACAACGTGGAAACCAGCCTCAAGTAGCGCCCTGGCCTGCGTAAAGTGCAGGGCGTTGGGGGTAACTACTGAAACTGCCTGCATTCGCCTGCCGGGTGGCAGCTTTTTTTCGCTTTCAATAAGGGCGTCGGTGTTTTTGTAGCATCGCGCCATGTCGATACCTTCTTTTTCTGCAAGTTCCCTGCTTTTTTCAATTTCAGTGCTGAATGCTCCGCCGGCAAGTTCGTAGTCGTTGCATATTCGTGCCGCGCGACGGTGGGCGTCGCCAATAAAAGCGCCGGGGCCTCCGCCAATCATTCCAAGTCTTATCTTTTCCATGTTTTTATACGGTATTTTATCCTGTTAAGCGATGTAAAGTTACAATATTTCCATGAAATGACTGTTGAAAATATATTTCATGGGAAAAATGAGGTTTCTCAACATGAGAAATGCATCTTTTGAGAAAAGCATGTTTTCTCAACATGAGAAATACGCCTCCCTGACAAAAGCACGGTTTCTCAACGTGAAAAATACACTGTTGTTACCGGCGGATATATTAGACTTCTTCGGAAAACAGAACTTCAATACCCTGTTCGTCATTGCGACCGCAGTGAAGCAATCCATACAGTACTCATTTTCTGGATTGCTTCAGGCTTTGCCTTCGCAATGACGATGCTGGATACTGCGTTTGAAATAACATGCTGCATATTTTCCGAAGATATTTGTTCTGTGCGGCTGGCTACACTATCAGAACCCTGAAAACTTCCTGTTTCTGACTATTATCCATATAACTATCGGGATACCCAGTATTGATGTAACGGCGTTCAGTGGCAGGTTTCTGCCATAACCGGGCAGTTGTGCAATTATGTCGCTTAGCAGCATTACTGCCGCTCCGGTCATAATTGTTGCGGGTATGAGCAGCGAATGGTTTGAAGTCCTCAGTAATAATCTTGCCACATGCGGAACGGCAATACCGATAAACCCTACAGGCCCGCAAAATGCCGTTACGCTGCCTGCAAGGATGCTCGAACAGGTGAAAACAGCAAACCGGGCGGTTTTTACGTTCAGCCCCATGCTTGCGGCATAATTCTCGCCAAGCAACAGGGCGTTGAGCATTTTTGACGACACAAGGCTGAGGGCTATTCCAACCGAAACCGATATGGAAAGCACCGTAAGCTGATTGCCGGTAAGGTTTCCAAGACTGCCCATAGTCCATACTACATAGGACTTAAGGAGCGATTCGGAACTGAAATACTGCATCAGTATTACAATGGCCGATATGCCGCTTGAAAGCATTATTCCGAGTATCAATATTGTCATTATGTCTCTTATCCTGGCCGACAGCGCCAGTATTACCATCATTAATACTCCCGAGCCTGCCCACGAAGCGGCTGCAATCATCCAGTTGCCAAAGCTGCTTATGAAAGCTGGAGAAATGCTGCCCGAAAAGCCCATCACAACAAACGCTACTCCGAGGCTTGCGCCCGATGTTATGCCGAGAACATCGGGGCCGGCCATCGGGTTCCTGAAAACTGTCTGCATCTGCAGGCCGGCAACCGACAGCGCCATACCGGCTAAAACGGCCGTTACTGCCTTGGGCAGCCTGAAGCTGAAGATAATGGTATTGGTCGTTTCGCTACCGCTGGCAAACAGGGTATTCCATATATCGCCAGCCGTTATGCTTACCGAACCTGAAAAGATATCGAGAATAAACAGTGCCATTAAAACAGCAAACAGTAGCAGGAAAATAAAACCGGTCTTCACCGGCGTATTGTTTGCCATATCGTTCCTGTGATGTTCAAAAACTGTTTTTATTTTGTTTTGAAGTTATTTGACTCCTGCTTTGTATATGGTTACCTGCGTATATGTTTCACCGGGCCTCAGCACTGTTGTTGGGAAATTGGGCTGATTGGGCGAGTTGGCAAAATGCTGCGCTTCGAAGCAGGCTCCCATAAACCGGGTAAGTGCAGCGCCCTGCGTGCCTGTGTGCCTGCCGTTAAGGCCGTAGGCAATGTAAAACTGCAGACCTGGCTCGGTAGTATATGTTTGCAGCAGGCGGCCGCTTTTGGGCTCATACAGTTCGGCAGCCAGCTCGGGAGGATTGCCGGGAGTTCCCTTTATACAGAAACAGTCGTCGTACCCTCTGGCCGGCAAGTCGGTTAAACGGTCGCCTATAACGGTCCACTCGCGCAGGTCGTATGGCGTACTTTCTACAGGTGCAAATTCGCCTGTGGGGATGTTTTTATTGTCAACGTAGGGAGTATAGGTGTCGGCATAAATCCTTACCTGATGATTAAGTACATCCTCCCTGCAGTTTGCAAGGTTAAAATAGCTGTGATTGGTAAGGTTCACCACGGTCGGTTTATCGGTAGTGGCCACATAGTGTATCTGCAGTTCATTGTTGTTGTTCAGAACATAATCAACCTTCACGGTCATGTTTCCGGGATACCCCTCTTCCATATCGGCCGAAACATACTCAAGCGACAGGGTGGCCGAATGTTCATTGGCCGACGACGACACGGCATTCCATACCTTTTTACTGAAGTTTTCCCTGCCTCCATGTCCGGCGGCAGTAAGCGTATATTCCGTGCTGTCGAGCGTAAATCTTGCTCCTTCAATAATGTCGGCATAACGCCCTATTATACTGCCAAAATATGGATGCCCGGCAAGGTATTCGTCGAGGCTTGCCATGCCAAGCACAATGTTTTCGATATTACCGTCCCTGTCGGGTGCATTGAATTCTGTAATAATGCCGCCGTAGTTGGTAATTTTGGCCGTTACTCCGTTCGAGTTGGTCAGCGTATAAAGATACACCTGCCGGGAATCGACCGTTCCCCAGTCTTCTCCTGTTACGAAAGGTTTTTTTGCTGATGTGCATGCCGTAATGGCAACAATAATCAGTGAAGTAATAAGTTTTGTTTTCATTGCGCATTCAGAGTTTTGGTTAGCTTCTGCAAATGTAGGAAAAT
>JAITVX010000172.1 GCA_031285575.1 Bacteroidales bacterium | reverse complement strand
TGGACAATGTATGAAAAATTCGACAATATTTATCGCGACAGGTTGCTTGGCAACTTATCTGTAAGATTAAACCTTACGGATAAAATATACATACAGGGACGTCTTGGTCAGGACTACTATGCAAGAAAGCGCGACTATAATAATCCGACAGGAACAGGCGCTCTTACCGCAGCTCCGTTTGGATTTGTAAACGGGTCTTATTATATGCAGGACACATGGTTCCGCGAGACAAATTACGATTTTCTTATAGGCGCTCAAGATGATTTTGGGGATTTCGGAGTTGATGTAACACTTGGAGGCAATCAGATGTTCAGACAGATAAAAACAGCAAATCAATCGGCCGTTGATTTTGTTGACAGAGGGATTTATACAATTATGAACGGACGCGCTAAAACGTCAAACCATTCACTTACCGAAAGAGCCGTGAACTCACTGTATGGCGCGGCCGAAGTTTCATATAAAAACTTTCTGTACCTTAATTTAACTGCGCGCAACGACTGGTTCTCTACACTGGCTCCCGACAACCGCAGTATTCTGTATCCTTCGGCAACAGCCAGCTTCATATTCTCTGAAGTGATTACATTACCTGAATGGTTTACGTTCGGTAAGGCAAGATTGTCGTATGCCGAAGTGGGGGATGATAATGTACAGCCATATTCCAATGTTCAGTATTATGCTTTAAACTCTAATCTTTATCCATCCATAGCAGGGTCGGTTCCTGTTGGCAACAGTTCAGGCAGCACAATTCCCAATCCGGATCTTCGTCCGTTAAGGGTATCGGAAATTGAAGCGGGTCTGGATTTCCGTTTCCTGAATGGCAGAATAGTTTTTGACATTGCGTATTACAATAAACTGACCAGAGATCAGATTGTTGAGGCGGTGATATCTTATACATCAGGGTACTCTACCCAGCTTATCAACGTTGGCGAGAGCCGCAGCAAGGGGATAGAAACAGCGTTAACGGTTAAACCGGTAGAAACAAGAAATTTTACATGGACGCTTAGCGGCAATTTATCGTATAACACTTCCGAGGTACTGAAACTCGGCCTGACCGACGCAGACACCATGCTTACTTTTGGAGGCGTAAGAGCGGTAGTTGGTCAAAAGCTTGGACAAATCTTCACTTGGCAGCAGGCTGTAGATCCCGTTAGTGGTAAAAAAGTATTCGATAACGGTGGAATGCCTGTAAGAGCAGCTGAACAAGTATCAATAGGAAGCAACCAGCCTACATGGTTTGGAGGTATAACAAATACTTTAGATTACAAAGGTATAATCTTTTCAGCTCTGATAGACTTTAAACTTGGCGACGACTATATGATGCTCGGAGGCCCTAACAGGCACTATTGGAGGCATGGGCTGCATAAAGGCACACTGCCCGGACGCGATAATCCTGCTGGAGTTGTCGGGGATGGGGTAGTAAAAAACAGTGATGGCACATACTCGCCAAATACAAAGCCTGTTGAAATTCAGGCATATTATGAGCAGTTCCACGGTCTCGGCATAACCGACTACTGGCAGGCAAATGCCGGTTTCTGGAAGTTGCGTCAGATGAGTCTGGGATACGATTTTAGGGCAGTTGTACCAAAAGTATCTTTTGTTAAAGGACTTCGTTTAAGCTTTGTAGCCAATAATGTGGCAATACTCAAGAAATGGGTTGAAAACATGGATCCTGAAAATTTGACCGACTATGCAGATACCGGTAACGGTGAAGGCTGGACAGCCATGCCTCCCACCAGAAACCTCGGGTTCAACCTGAATGTTAAATTCTGATACTTAAAAATAATTGCTATGAAAAAAATAAGATTATATATTACAACTTTTTTAGTTGTATCTTTATTTGCAATCAGCTGCGATAAGGATTTTGATGAAATAAACACCAGCAAGACAGACTTTACTTCTCTTGAGCCGGCAGTTGTAATGAATTCAGCAATAATTAGCGTTACAGACAGAAACAATAGAAACTATCTTAACCAGGCGCATACAATTATTCAATGGATAATTAATCCATTTGGAAGCAGTATGCAGGGCGCCAATTACAACCAGTGGACATCCAAGCAGGACGATCCCTGGAATCCATTTTACCAAAACTCTGTTCCAAGAATTGTAGATGTAGTTCGACGCACAAAAGACGATGTTTCAAGAAGTAATCTTTACAACGCTGCAAGAATATGGAAAGTTTATATTTTTCAGCAAATAACAGACGCTTATGGTGATGTGCCATATTTTGAAGCGGGACTAGGGTTTTTTGAAAAAAATGTTACTGCAGTTTACGATACACAGCAAGCTATTTACATGGACATGCTCAAGGAACTTGAAGAAGCATCAGCAGCGCTCGATCCTGCAAAAGGAGCAATAAGCGGTGAGATACTCTACGGAGGCAATGTTGACAGATGGAAAAAATTTGGCTACTCAATGCTTCTCCGAACAGCCATGAGACTGTCGAAAGTCGATCCTGCAACTGCGGAAACATACGCAAAGAAAGCTATAGAAGGAGGAGTGATGGAATCGAACGGCGATAATGCGTGGTTTAGGCATACTGCTGAGTTTCCAAATAGGCCAGGTGTTGAAATTTCAGGCACAGAAAAAGGCAACTATTATGTAACAAAACCATTTGTTGATTTTCTGAAATCGACAAATGACCCAAGATTGGGCCCGTTTACTCACCGTTACGTAGGAGCTCAAAATTCTACGCAACAAACGAGTGACAGAAGGACAAAAGATCCGGCAAAACAGATAGGAATGCCTGTAGGTTATAACGATATAACCATAAAAGACGCATTTGGTGCGGATGGAGTTGTTAGTATTCATGATTATTCTCAATTTGATTGGAATTTGTTCTTTGTTAACACTTCGCCCGACTTCCACTGCACGTATGGACAAACTCAACTTCTTTTGGCCGAGGCTATTGTAAGAGGATGGGTTACAGGTGATGCTGCAGCGGCTTTTGAAAATGCTGTAAAGGCAGATATGGATCTTCTTGCCCTGTTCAACAGCGCTGCAACTGTTCCTGCTGCTGACATTACTGCGTATATAACAGCACATCCGCTCAATACGTCAACAACCGAAGCGGCTCTTGAGCAAATTAACAATGAGTACTGGCTTGCATCATTCCCGAATGCAACTGAAGGATGGGCAAACTTCAGGCGTAGCGGCTATCCTGCTTTGGCACCAAATCCATATCCGGGGTCAGAGATTCCCGGCGAATTTATTCGCCGGCATAAGTATCCGCAAAGAGAAGATATTACTAATAGAGCTAATCTCCTTCAGGCAATAAATCGCATTGGAGACAACGAAATGAATACAAGAATATGGTGGGATAAGAAATAAATAACTAATTAATTATATATGACAAATAGAAATACAACAAATCGTCGCAGTTTCTTAAAAACTGCAGGAGTAACAGCAGGCGCTGTTGGCTTATCTGGTAAAAATATTTTTGCAGCTACACCTTACGAAGCTCCAAGTTATGCCCAAGCTATGGCACCGATTAAAATCAAAAGTGTCAAGGCAATAGGGGTAAAGTCAACTGCTGAAGGCAGGGGATCAAATCTGGTAGTTGTTAAGGTAGAAACGACCGAACCGGGGTTATACGGTTTAGGCTGCGCGACTTACACACAGCGAGCCGAGGCCGTTGTAACAGCCATTAACAGCTACATGCCCGATTTTTGCATTGGCAGAGACGCTGATAACATTGAAGACATGTGGCAGTCATTTTATGTCAGTTCATACTGGCGCAACGGGCCTGTATTGAATAATGCTATCAGCGGTCTTGACCAGGCGTTGTGGGATATAAAGGGTAAACGCGCAAACATGCCGGTGTACCAGCTTTTAGGCGGCAAATGCCGTTTCGCAGTTGATACCTACACCAGTGTAAGTGGAGCAACACCGGAAGAAGCGGCTGACAGGGTTTTGCAGCAAATGGAAGCAGGCCAAAGGCATGTCAGGATTCAGGTTGGTGGTTATGGTGGAGTTGGTACACTCGGGAGCGATCCTGATTTCAAAAAAGCCAACTTTGGATTACCGAGAGATCAGTATATGGATGAGTATGCATATCTGAAAGCTGTTCCGAAACTATTTGAAGGTGTAAGGAAGAAATGTGGCGATGAAATAGAACTTTTACATGATATACACGAACGCTGCCAGCCTATGGATGTAATTTATCTGTGCAGGCAACTTGAACAGTACAGACCATTCTTTATCGAAGATCCGTTATCGCCGGAAAATACTCATTGGTGGAAACAACTGCGTCAAAGCACTATTGTCCCATTTGCCATGGGTGAACTGTTCAATAATGTTAATGAGTTCATCGATCCGATGGTAAACCATTATTTCGACTATATCAGAATACATATTTCCCAGATAGGCGGAATTACTCCTGCAATGAAAGTTGCAAGACTTGGAGAGTGGTTTAATGTTAGAACAATATGGCATGGTCCTGGCGACGTATCGCCGGTAGGACACTCTGCCCAAGCTCACATGGACTTGGCTACTTGGAGTTTTGGACTTCAGGAAGGTGGCGGTGTATTCTCTGATTATCTTCGCGAATTGTTCCCTGGGTGCTGCACTAAAGAAAACGGTTATATTATTGTTAATGACAAACCTGGACTTGGTATCGACATAGATGAAAAAATGGCCGCCAAGTATCCTATTAATAATAATGCAGGAAACTGGACAGTGCGCAAAAGAGACGGAACAATAATAAGACCATAAGACCATATACAGGATATATTCGCATGGGATTTATTTGATGTAAGTATTACGGGCAATGCAACTTGCTTCAGGTTGCGTTGCCTTTCCCAAAAGGATTAAAAATTCTCATAAAAATGTTATAAAATGAAAAATTTGGAAAGTAATCGCAGGGATTTTATCAAAACCGCCTCCATAGGCGGATTGGGAGCAGGTTTTTTGGGAGCAGGCTCCATGGGGCAAAATGATAACAACGGATTGCCTTTATCGAAACCGCCACAAAATGCAAAAATAAAAATTACAGATATTAAGGTTGCTGTAATAAGTAACAGTCCGGTTGTAAGAATTGTTACCGACGCAGGCATAAGCGGCTATGGACAGGTTGAAACTACAAAACCGTACCTGAAGCCTCATATTCTTTTTTACAAAGACTACCTTATTGGCGAAGACCCGACAAATGTTGAGAGATGTCTTATGAAAATTCGCCGGATGGGAAGTTTCAAACCATGGGGAGCGGCTGTCAGTGCTATTGAATTTGCTCTGTGGGATATTGCCGGGAAAGCTGCCAACCTGCCAGTATATAAACTTATGGGAGGTAAAATACGCGACCATGTTCGCTGTTACAACGGAGCTGTGAGAGTGCAAAGAACAGGCGATACGGCAAAAGATTTTTATGATTGGGCAGTTAAAATAAAAAATCTTGAACAGGGTTTTACAATTGTCAAAACCGCAGTAGGGTTCCATGGCGGTTATGCAAATACACCAGGTTTTTATTATGGCAACACAACCCGGTCGCAAAGTACAAAAGATGTTGGCAGACGCGGCCCTATGACAGAATATGGGCTTAAACTGATAGTTGAACGGGTGGCCGCAATAAAGGAAGGATTAGGAGATAAGGTAGGCCTTGCACTTGACTGTGGTCCGGGAAACCTGCTCGGCGACGCTATCAGGCTTGCAAATGCACTTGAACCTTTCAATTTGCTTTGGTTGGAAGACCTTCTGACAGGCGACTATACCCCATACGTCATGGCAGACGATTACCTTGAACTGACAAGAAGCACTTCTGTGCCGATACATACCGGTGAACAGATTTATCTTCGTCAGAATTTCAGGGAACTTATCGAGAAAAATGCAGTAAGGGTAGTAGGGCCAGACCCTGAAGATGTCGGAGGAATAGCCGAAATAAAATGGATAGCCGAATTTGCCGATCTGCATGGTATTCAAATGGCTCCGCATGGCGTTTTTGACGGGCTCATCGGATTAGCCGCACATGTAATGTCAGGAGCGGCAATGCCCGAAAACTACATTGCTTTTGAATATCCTGCCCCAACTGAAAAATGGTGGTATGAAATAATCGAAGGGCTTCCCGATCCAATAGTAAAAGACGGGCTTATTGAAGTATGGGACAGGCCGGGGTTGGGAGTGAACTTCAATGTTAAAGCTGCCAAGCAATACCTGTCCGCAGAAGACAACACATTTTTCGATTAATACCCCGTCGTAACAACGGTACTGTTATCAGTGCCATAAATAACCAATAATTATTACATTTAATCTAAAAAACTACTTGCCTATGAAACACAAAAACTTTACGTAGAAGATAATCTACAAACACTTAATCAATACAGTATTTACTAACAACAATTTTAAATTATGAAAAAACTAAAAAAATACTTACGAGTACTGTTTCCTGTATTTATAATTTTGGCTTACGCAATAGACATATCCGCTCAAAAAATACAATTTGAGTCTGAGAGTTTATCTGTAGGTCAGTTTTTTAATGAAATAGAAAAACAATCAGACTTTTTGATTGTTTATGGTAACGCAGACATCGATGCCAAAAAGGAAATAAGATTTAGCAAAAACACTAATGATATTGAGAGCTATCTGAAAGAAGCACTCAACAAAACAGATATCACCTACGAAATAGATAATAATCATATAATATTGTCAAAAGTTGATTCGGAAGTTGATTTAAAAACCAATAACGTAGCAGTACAGCAGCGGACTGTTTCCGGAGTTGTTAGAGATGCTTCTGGCAATTCCCTCCCTGGTGTAAATGTAGTTGTTGTTGGCACAACAGTGGGAACAATGACCGATATGGATGGCAGATACAGTCTTCCGGTTCCTGCAGGTTCTACATCCCTTTCTTTTTCTTTTATAGGTATGATAGCTCAGACTGTACCTATTGGAAACCAGACGACTATCAATATTACTCTTGAGGAAGAGGCAATAGGTCTTGATGAAATTGTAGTAGTTGGTTACGGCACAACAGTAAAAAGTTCTGTTACCGGTTCTATTTCTACGGTTAATACAGATCAGCTTCAGTCATTTTCCGCGTCAACAAACGTTGTTGATGCCATGCAGGCCAGTATATCAGGAGCATTGGTTTTAGCGCAGAGTGGTGAACCCGGTGCATTATCCAATATCTATCTCCGTGGGCCTGTTTCTGTAAACGGTGGTAATCCCCTGTATGTTGTTGATGGTGTGCCTATGGACGACATGGGATACAAATTCAATCCTGACGATATTGAGTCGGTGAGTGTGTTGAAAGATGCATCGGCAGCTGCTATTTATGGTGCAAAAGCTGCAGGAGGAGTTATTCTCGTTACTACAAAACGTGGGACACAGTCTCCTCTGAAAATCAGGGCAAACGCTTCTTTTGGTATCCGTAATGCATTATATCTCCCCGATGTTATGAACAGAGATCAGTTCCTGGAAGCAAGAAGAGCCTTTGGAACTGATGTTATGGACTGGCACGGGCCTGAAAGCGGGTGGAGCAGTTTGCCTGATGTTAACTGGTTTGATGAAATACTTCGCACAGGAAAGGATCAAAATTACGGTATATCCTTAACCGGAGGTAATAACGTTTCATCATACTTTATATCAGGAAACTATAATAGAGTTGATGGTGTTGCTATAGATAATTTCATTAAGAGATATACATTGAGAATAAATACCGACCATCAAATAACAAAAAGACTGAAATTCAGCCAGGGGCTCTTTTTTAAAGCAGGAGAAGCAGATCCTACAGGCGGAGTTATGAACGCAGCGTTTCGACAACGGCCTACTATGGCTGTTTACGATGCAGCTGCTATCGATAATAGAGGCTTTGCAAAAGTTACCAAAGGATTTCAGGGCAACAACAAAGTTCAACAACTTATAGACAGAAATGATATTAATAAGGATTATTCTTTAAATCTGAATGGAACCTTGTCGTATGAAATTATTGACGGGCTTAAGGCAAGTGTTTTTGGCTCTACAACTATTGATCATGACGATCGTTATAATTATGTATATCCATACAGTAATGGCGCTTTTACAGGCTTACCTTCACTTGATGAGCATCAGCTCAAAAGGCAGGATTATATTGCAACCTACACGTTAAACTACAACAAAGTATTCGGCAATCATAACATTTCTGCTTTGGCTGGTTACGAAGCCAGAAAATTGGATAAAGCTGAAGCAAGATATCGAAACTCAATAACGCTTGTTCCCGAGGCTCAGCATTCCGATCTTGTTGAAAGTGCAACTAACACAGTAGGAAATTTCCTTGTCAATGGTATTGATGATCGCATCCTTTCTCAGTTTGGCAGGATTGAATATACATATAACAGCAAATACCTGTTCACAGGAAATATCAGACGCGACGGTTACGGTTCAAAATTCGCTTCCGACTACAAATATGGCGTATTTCCAGGCGCATCATTAGGCTGGGTTATGTCGCGTGAAAATTTCATGCAGCAATTTTCTTCAGTAGTAGAATTATTGAAATTAAGAGCAGGTTACGGTATGCTTGGTAATGCCATAGGAACCGACTTTGCTTATTCTTCATTCTATGAAGCAGGATGGGCGCAGGACTGGGGCGACGGTAAAATATCAGGTATCCGGTTGGCCAGTCAGCTGGCAAATCCGGAAATCAGGTGGGAATCTGTTGCTACTACAAACTTCGGTCTGGATGGAGTTTTATGGAAAGGTGTGCTGTCATTTAACTTTGACTACTATTCACGTCAAACCAAAGATATGCTCTACAATATTCCTATTGCTCTTTCATCAGGTATGGGAACGCTTCAGAGCGGTGTATCAACTGTTCAGGCTAATGTTGGCCAGATGAGTAATAAGGGTTGGGAATTATTCGTAGAATTCAAAAACAATGTTGCCCGCGATATGGAAGTGAGTGTTGGAGTTAATCTTGGTCATAACAAAAATAAACTCATATCTCTCAGCGATGAAATAGACAGGCTGTTTATTGGCAGTAACACCACATCCGGCGGCGGTGAGTCGGGAGCAGGTTTTTACGGCAACATTTATCCTAACAGATCAGAACCTGGCCAGCCGTTAGGACAATTCTATGGCTTACAAACAACAGGTATTTATCAAACTCAAGCTGATGCCGATGCAGGTCCAAGAGTAAATACAAGCGCTGTTCAGCATGATCCGGCTATAGGCGATTTGGGTTACGTTGACCAGAACGGCGATAACAGAATCACTACCGCCGACTATGTTTATATAGGTAATCCATGGCCTAAGCTTACTTATGGTTTAACGCTTGGTGCAACATGGAAAAAAATGATAGACATAAGAGCTGTTTTCAGCGGTACCCTTGGAAACGATATTTATAATGTTACTGAAAGCTATGAGTATAACTTCCAGAGCGACTATACTTCATCACCGAAAATATTTGACGCCTCTTTCTTCGGCAGTAACGGTTTAACTGATATTCCCCGTAATGCCACAGTGTCGCGTCCTGATAATAACGGAAATTGGAGATTAATGTCAGATTATCACGTTCAGGACGGTTCCTACATTCAACTCAAGACTTTATCGATAGGATTTACATTTCCTAAAAGTGTTACATCCATGTTGAATATAGACAATGCAAAATTGACCCTCAGTGGAGAAAATCTCTTTATTCTGACTAAATACAAAGGCTTAACACCTATTGTTGCTCCATGGGACAGAAATATCATGAACCAGGGAGTTGAGTTACCCAGTGGCCGCTATCCGTTATCAAGGCTTTTATCAGTAGGTTTAAATATTGATTTTTAACTATTAAAGTATTTTAATTATGAAACTTAAACTTAAAAAATATATTATAGCGCTGCTTACGGCAGTTGCACTGATATTCCCATCGTCATGCAGTGATGATTTTCTGGATGTAAAAAATCCAAGTAAATTGGATCCAAGTGAATTTCCTGTAGATCTTCACAGTTTTGAATTGATGATGAACAGTTTGTACGGCCAGTTGCGTGATGGATTCTATGGCGAGTATTTCAGGTCGATGCCCCTGATAGATCATGGTAATGATAACGGATATGATGGCGCCGAGTTCAATGAATTCGCTCTCATCAACCTTAATCCTAACCTGGTTGCACTTCGTGAATCGTGGTCAGATCTTTATTCGCATATAGCGAAATGTAATGATTTTATTATTAAGTTAAGAGAGTATGAAGAATTGGATAGTGAAAAAACAAGTGTAGCACAAATGGAAGCTGAAGCAAAGTTTCTGCGTGCTCTTAACTATTTCCAGTTAGTCAATATGTTTGGAGAATCTCCTATTCTTACAGAAGCTGACAAAGGTAAGATGGGTATTCCTTTATGGGTTGATGAGCTGCCTCAAGATATCGTATCATCATCAAGAGGCAGAGCAACACAAGGAGAGATATACAATCAGATAATCGCCGATTTGGAAGCTGCTGCTCCTGTTCTTAAAGGTGTAGGAAAAATAAATAAAGAAAATCCCCGTATTGATGAATGGGCGGTTAAAAGTCTTCTTGCAAAATCATACATGTACACACTGCAATGGGGCAAAGCTGTTCCTGTTTTGAAAGATATTATTGACAACAGCGGTAAGGAGCTTGTTAGCTACGATATTTTTCGCAACATGTTTAGCGGCCGTAACGAATACAGCAAAGAGTCGATATGGGAAGTTGACTTTGTTTATGATCCTCAGACTAATGACCGGCGCGAAGGAACCGGAGCAATATATCAGCGTTTTGTTTCACTTACGGTTCTTGACGGAACCGGTAAGGAAGTAGTCAACGGGTATTCCAATTACTATGTTCACGATCAAAATATTCCACGTTACGGGTTTGACGATGGCGTAGATGGTAAATATACTGCTGCAAAGCCTAAAACAGCACATGCGGATTCTACTGCTCGTTACGAAGCTTTTCTAAAATATAAGGAATATTCTCTTAAAGTAAGAGGAGACAAATCTGTTGACCCTCGTTTATATGTAACGGCCTACCAGCCTTATGTTGATTCGGTTAATTTTCTTGATCAATCTTGGGGATGGTGCCCGATAGTAAAAGGGCGTATGGAAGGTTATCCTAACAGAGATATGAGGGCCTGGAACAATCGTAAATATGCCGCAGATGATGACTGGTATGTAGGAAACTGCGG